>CAXTNB010000007.1:447-21351 GCA_964245385.1 uncultured Acetobacteraceae bacterium
GCGCGGGCGAGGCGCCGGGTCGTCCGGCGGCACCGCCGCTCCGAACAGGTCGCCGCCCTGACTGTCGCTGCTCTTCGCCTTCATCCCCCCGCTATACGACACTCCCGGCGCCGCATCCCATGCCGGATCGGCCGTCGCGGCCCGGGGGCGCCGGTCGAGGTCCGGCGAACTTCGCCGCGATCGCTCGATCCGCCGCCGAGGTTCCGCGTTGTCAGGCTCGGGCGGGAAGCCGCACGCGCGGCGGCTTGACCGGTCGGGCCGTGGGCCCAACGTCAACACCCTCTTCGGGAGCAACGAGCGATGGTTACATTCGGATCAGCGGTCTGGCAGGGCGCGATCAAGGACGGCAAGGGCGCGATCTCGACCAAGAGCGGCGCGCTGGAGGCCTATCCGTACGGGTTCGCGGCGCGCTTCGAGGGCAAGGCCGGCACCAATCCGGAAGAGCTGATCGGGGCGGCGCACGCCGGCTGCTTCACCATGGCGCTGTCGCTGATGCTGACCGAGGCGGGCCTCACCGCGGAGCGCATGGAGACCCGCGCCGATGTCACGCTGGACAAGGACGGGGACGGATTCTCCATCACCGCGATCCAGCTGACGCTGCAGGCCAAGATCCCCGGCGCCACCCAGGCGCAGTTCGAGGAGCTCGCCGGCAAGGCGAAGGCCGGATGCCCGGTCTCCAAGCTGCTGAACGCCAAGATCAGCCTGGACGCTACCCTGACCGCCTGAGGTCCCGACCGCCGAGGCCCCGATCCGCGGATCGGGGCCGTGCGGTCCCGGAGCCGCGGCTAGAGCAGCGGCGCCATCAGCGCGAGGTCGGCCGGGCCGAAGCGGTCCTTGGCGGTCCAGAGCTGGTGCCAGTACGGGTAGAGCACCGGCGGCGCGCTGACCTCGCCGAGCCGGCGGCGCTCGTCCTCGCTCAGCACCAGCGTCGCGGCGCCGAGATTGTCCTCGATGTGCGCCGAGGTGCGGCCGCCGATCACCAGCGAGGTGATGCCCGGCTGGCCGAGCGTCCAGGCCAGTGCCACCTGGGCGGCGGAGACGCCGTGCGCCTCGCCGATCGACACCACCGCGTCGACGATGTTCCACAGCCGCTCCTCGTCGCGGATCGGCGGCTCGCTCCAGCCGGCCAGCTGTCGCGTGCCCTCCGGCGTCTTCTGGTTGCGGCGGTGCTTGCCGGACAGCAGGCCGCCGGCGAGCGGACTCCAGACCAGCACGCCGACGCCCTGGTCGATCGCGATCGGCAGCAGCTCGTATTCCGCCTCGCGTGCCTCCAGCGTGTAGTGGATCTGCTGGCTGACGAAGCGCTGCCGGTGCTCGCGCTCGCTGACGCCGAGCGCCTTCATCAGGTGCCAGCCGGAGTAGTTCGAGCAGCCGACATAGCGGACCTTGCCGTCGGCGACGAGCCGGTCCAGCGCCTCCAGCGTCTCCTCCAGCGGCGTCAGGCCGTCCCACTGGTGCACCTGATACAGGTCGATCACGTCGGTGCGCAGCCGCCTGAGGCTGGCCTCGCAGGCCTGGATCAGGTGGTAGCGCGACAGCCCGCGGTCGTTGGGGCCCTCGCCGGACGGGAACCGCGCCTTGGTCGCGATCAGCACGCCCTTGGGACGCTTGCCGGCGAGCGCCTCGCCGACGATCTCCTCCGAGGCGCCGGCCGAGTAGATGTTGGCGGTGTCGATCAGGTTGACGCCGTGATCGAGGCAGAGGTCGATCTGCCGCTTCGCCTCCTCGAGGCCGACGTCGCCGACCTTGGCGAACTGGCCGCGGCCGCCCATCGTCATGGTGCCCAGCGTGACGGTCGAGACCTTCAGGCCGGAGCGGCCGAGCAGTCGATATTCCATGCGCGTCTCCCGAATGCGGTTCTCGTTCGATTTCGGCGTCAACCGTGCCAGGCCGACACCAGGACTCCCCGCGCACCGCCGAGCGGGTCGGAGGCGGGGAACGGCAGGCGCGCCATGCGCGCGACCATCGCCGGCGTCGGCGCGCGGCGGCAGATATCCCACTCCTGGCCGGCCGGATAGGCGCCGACCACCAGGAAGTCGTCGCTCGCCTGCACCCGGCAATGTCCGGTGCCGCAGGGCAGCACGAGCACGTCGCCCGCCGCGACGGACATCCCGCGTCCGGCCGGACCGCCGAGGACGAGCCGTGCGGTGCCGCGCACGATGCCGAGCACCTCGTGCGCGGTGGAGTGGTAGTGGTGGTAGGGGTAGATGCCGTTGCGCCACTGCGCCGGCCAGCCGTTACCGCCGCTCAGCGCCTCGAACGCCGCCGGGTCGCGGCCGGCGAGGTCGAGCGCGCGGCGGTAGACCAGCACCGGCAGGCGCTGGTTGTTCGGCACCCAGCCGTTCGGCTGCAGCCTGATCCGCTCGACCGAAGCCGCGGCGGCGGCGCTGCCCTCGCTCGCGGCCGCGATCCCGAGCCCGGTCAGCAGGACGCCGAAGCCGCGCCGATCCATCTCCGTCATCCTCCCTCGGTCACCCGACAGCTGGGCGCGATGCCGCGATGTGACAAATGGTAAGATGTGCTGGAATTGAGCAGCGTCGATGATGAATGTCGCGAGCGGGCGCATCATCTCACCACGCCTCGACATCATCCTGGCCATCACCGTCATGGGAGCCTGCCGGGCGGCATGGACCTGAAGCAGATCCAGCACTTCATCGCGGTCGCCGAGGAGCGCCACTTCACCCGTGCGGCGCGCCGGCTCAACGTCGTGCAGTCGGGGCTGTCGGCCACCATCCGCTCGCTCGAGGATGACCTCGGCGGCCCGCTGTTCATACGCACCACCCGTCATGTCGAGCTGACGCCGGCGGGCCAGGTGCTGCTGGAGGAGGGCCGGCGCGTGATCCTCGCCGCCCGCAACGCCAAGCTCGCGGTCACCGAGGTGCACAACCTCAGCCGCGGCCGGCTGACCATCGGCTCGATCCAGAGCCTGGCGCCGTTCGCCGACCTTCCCGGGTCGCTCGGCCAGTTCCGCAGGGCGTTCGCCGGCATCGACGTCGAGCTGCTGTTCGACGGCACCGGCTCGCTGCTGGAGCAGGTCGGCGACGGCCGCCTCGACCTCGCCTTCACGCAGGCGACGGACGTGCTGCCCGACGGCGTCACCGCCCGCCTGTTCGCCTGCGAGGGGATGGTGATGGTCTGCACGCCGTCGCATCCGCTCGCCGGCAGCCGCGAGATGCCGCTCGACCGGCTGTGCGACGAGGCGATGATCGAGCTCAAGTCGGACTGGGCGATGCGGCGGCTGGTGGATCGCGGCTTCGCCCGTGCCGGCCTGCAGCGCCGCATCGGCTTCGAGGTGAACGACATCGCGATGCTGCTCGAGCTCGCGGCGCAGGGGCTCGGGGTGGCGCTGGTGCCGGAGACGCTGGCCGCCGAGCGGCTGCGCAGCCCGCGCGGCGCGCCGATCGCGACCGCGACGCTGCGCTGCGAGGACGAGCCCTGCTGGGAGCTGGTCGCGGCCTTCCGCGGCCATGACGAGCGGCCAGCGGAGCCGGTGGTGCGCGCCTACCTGGAATTTCTGGCGCTGCCGGAGCCCGATCCCCATGCCGCGCGTTGAGCGCCGGCGAAGCGTCCAGCCAGCAGACTCCGAAGGGACCTCATGAAGCTCGTCACGTTCGCCCTGAAATACCGCGTGACCTTCTACGTCATGTCGCTGCTGATCATGCTCGCCGGCGGCGCCTCGGCGTTCCTGATGCCCAAGGACGTGCTGCCCGACGTCGACATCCCGGTGGTCACCATCATCTGGACCTATACCGGCCTCGATACCCCGGACATGCAGAACTACGTCACCAGCTACGAGGAGCTGGCGCTCTCCAACAACGTCGTCGGCATACGCGACATGGAGAGCACGACGCTGCAGGGCATCACCATCACCAAGGTGTATTTCCAGCCCAACGTCGAGATCGGCCTGGCGCTGACCCAGGTGACCTCGGCCACCAACGCGATACGCGGCCAGCTGCCGGCCGGGATCCAGCCGCCGGTCGTGCTGCGCTTCTCGGCCTCGTCGGTGCCGGTGATCCAGGTCGCGGCCACGTCGCAGGTCGAGAGCCAGGCGTCGGTGTACAACTTCATGCGCTTCCGCCTGCGCTCGACGCTGCAGACCGTGCCCGGCTCGACCATGCCGCCGCCGTACGGCGGCGTGCCCGAGCAGGTGATGGTGGATCTCGATCCGAACGCCCTGTCGGCCTACGGCATCACGCCGATGGATGTCAGCAACGCGGTCAACGCGCAGAGCGTGGCGCTGCCGTCGGGCCAGGCCAAGTTCGGCCAGACCCAGTTCATCATGCACATCAACACGCTGCCCTCGGTGCTGGAACGGCTCAACGACGTGCCGGTCAAGGTCGTCAACGGCTCGCCGATCCTGCTCCGCGACGTCGCCTACGTGCGCGCCGGCGGGCCGCCGCAGCAGAACATGGTGCACGTCAACGGCCAGAACGGCCTGCTGCTGCCGGTGCTGAAGAACGGCTCGACCTCGACGCTGGACATCGTCAACACGGTCAAGTCGATGCTGCCGGGGATCATCGCGGCAGCACCCAAGGACATCAAGATCGTCTCCCTGTTCGACCAGTCGGTGTTCGTCTCCAGCGCGATCGGCGACGTGGCGCAGGAGGGACTGATCGCCGCCGGTCTCACCGGTCTGATGATCCTGCTGTTCCTGGGCTCGTGGCGGGCGACGCTGGTGGTGCTGGTGTCGATCCCGCTGGCCATCCTGACCTCGCTGGCGGTCTGTGCCGCGATCGGCGAGACCATGAACATCATGACCCTGGGGGGTCTCGCGCTGGCGGTCGGCATCCTGGTGGACGACGCCACGGTGGCGATCGAGAACACCTACAGGGTGCTCGAGAGCGGCAAGGACTTCCGCGAGTCCGTGGTCGAGGGCGGTGCCAGCATCGCCAAGCCGACGCTGATCTCGACGCTGTCGATCTGCTCGGCCTTCGTCTCGGTGCTGTTCCTCGCCGGCGCGCCGAAATACATCTTCACCCCGCAGGCGCTGGCCGTGGTGTTCGCCATGCTCGCCTCCTACCTGCTGTCGCGCACGCTGGTGCCGATCCTGATCGACGTGCTGCTGGCGCCCGAGCACGCCCGGAACAAGGCGCGGCAGGATGGCGACGAGGGGAAGGCGCGTCCGGGCTGGTTCGCACGCCTGCACGCCGGCTTCGAGCGCCGCTTCAAGCGCTTCCAGGCCTATTACGGCGGGTTGCTGCGCGCGGCGATCGCCCGGCGCTGGGTGACGGCTGCCGTCGCGGCCACCACGCTCGCGGTCGGGGGCTGCCTGCTGCCGTTCCTGGGCCAGGACTACTTCCCGGCGATCGAGTCCGGGGAGATCGCCCTGCACGTGCGCGCCCATCCGGGGTTGCGCATCGAGGAGACGGCGAAGCTGTTCCGCGGCGTCGAGGACACGATCCGCGAGGTCGCCGGCAAGGACGGGGTCAGGACCATGGTCGACAATATCGGCCTGCCGTCGCTGAACTATAACCTCGCCTTCAACGACGGCACCTTCGTGGCCTACTATGACGGGCAGATCCTGGCGACGTTCGCGCCGGGAATATCGGGAACGCGGGTGACCAAGCGGCTGCGCACGGAGCTGCGCCGGCGCTATCCGGACGCGCTGTTCTACTTCCAGCCGGCCGACATGATCACCCAGATCCTGGATTTCGGCGTGCCGTCGCAGATCGACGTGCAGGTCCACGGACGTCATCCCGAGGTCGACCTCGCGGCGGCGAAGCGCCTGCAGCACCGTCTCCAGGCGCTGCCCGGACTGGTCGACGTCCACGTGCAGCAGATCACCGACGCGCCGGACTTCCGCGCCGACGTCGACCGCCAGCGCGCGCTGGAACTCGGCCTGACCGAGCGCGACGTGGCCAACCAGGTGAACGTGTCGCTGTCCGGCTCGTTCCAGGTCTCGCCGAACTTCTGGACCGATCCGAAGACCGGGATACCCTGGCAGCTCACGGTGCAGACGCCGGAATACCGTGCCGACACGCTCAACACGATCGAGAACACGCCGATCTACGTTCCCGGCGGCAACCCGCCGGCCGGCGGCATCAACCGCATCGCGCCGCAGCCGATCTCGCTGATGACCAACGTCGCCACCTTCCATCGCAGCGTCGAGCAGGCGGTGCTGAGCCACGTCAACACCGAGCCGACCTTCGACGTCTACGCCGCGGTGCAGGACTCCGATCTCGGCTCCGCCGCCGGCAGGATCCGCGCCGTGGTCGCCGATGAGCAGAAGCACCTGCAGGCGCCCGACAAGATCATCGTGCGCGGGCAGATCCAGAGCATGGACAGTGCCTTCAGCCACATCGAGATCGGGCTGCTGGTCGCGGTGATCGCGGTCTACCTGCTGATGGTGCTGAACTACCAGGACTGGGGGGACCCGTTCGTCATCCTGGCGGCGCTGCCGCTGGTGTTCTGCGGCATCGTCATGAGCCTGTTCATCACCGAGACGACGTTCTCCATCGCCTCGATGATGGGCGCCATCATGAGCGTCGGCGTCGCCTCGGCGAACTCGATCCTCCTGGTCACGTTCGCGCGTGAGCATCGCGAGGAAACCGGCTGCTCGGCGGAGGAGGCCGCGATCGTCGCGGGCGAGACCAGGCTGCGGCCGGTGCTGATGACCGCGGGAGCGATGGTGGTGGGGTTGCTGCCGATGGCGCTGGATCTCGGACAGGGCGGTGAACAGAACGCCGCCCTGGCGCGGGCCGTGATCGGCGGCATCTCGGTCGGCACGGTCTCGACCCTGCTGTTCGTCCCCTTCCTTTACAGTGTGTTGCGACGTCGCCCGATACGCCGGGTGGAGGACTACGTATGAGCGAGGATCATCCGGAGCCGGTCACGCCGCGCCGCCGCGTCGCCTTCTACGTCGCGGTGCCGGTGATCCTGCTGCTGTGCTGGGGCGTCTTCATCCACTGGCGCCAGAGCACGGCCGCGATGGAGACGCTGCAGCAATCCAGGAGCTTCGTGCCGGACGTCCACGTGGCGGAGGCCAAGCTGACCCGCGACGAGCACGCGACGGTGCTTCCCGGGCAGACGGTCGCTTACGACGAGGCCGACCTGTTCGCCCGCGCCACCGGCTTCATCGCCGAGCGCCGCGTCGATATCGGCAGCCACGTCCACAAGGGCGACCTGCTGGCCCGCATCGCGGCGCCGGACCTCGACGAGCAGCTGAACCAGGCGCGGGCGCAGCTCGGCCAGCAGGAGGCGGCGGTGCTGCAGGCGCAGGCCTCGCTCAAGCAGGCGCAGGAGAACACCAAGCTCGCGGCGTCGAACAAGCGACGTTCGGTGACCCTGGCCGGCGAGGGCTGGGACACCCAGCAGAACGCCGAGACGCAGACCACCAATGCCGCCGTCTCGAGCACCAGCATCGCCAGCGCCCAGGCCGGCATCGGGGTGGCGGTGGCGAACGTGCGTGCCCAGCAGGCCACGGTCGATCGCCTCGTCGCGCTGACCGGCTTCGAGCAGGTGACCGCGCCGTTCGACGGCGTGATCACGCAGCGCGACATCGATGTCGGCGATCTGGTGCAGAGCGACACCAGCAGCGGCACGGCCCTCTTCCACATCGACCGGGAGGACGTGCTGCGCTGCGAGGTCTACGTGCCGCAGAGCGATTTCGCGGGCATACGCGACGGCATCGGCGCCAAGGTGACGGTTCCGGAGCTTCCGGGACGCGTGTTCGGCGCCAAGGTCTCGCGCACCTCGGTCTCGCTCGCGCAGAATTCGCGCTCGATGCTGGTCGAGATCGACGTGCCGAACCCGGACGGCGCGCTGACGCCGGGCCTGTACGTGGATGTCGCCTTCGTGCTGCGCGACACGGCGCCCACGGTGGTGATCGCGGATGCGGCGCTGATCTTCGATGCCGCCGGGTTGCGGGTCGCCACCGTGACCTCCGATCAGCGGATCCGCATGGTGCCGATCACCATCTACCGCGACTTCGGCGAGAAGGCCGAGATCCGGCAGGGCCTGCACGGCAAGGAGGCGCTGGTGATCAATCCGCCGCCCGACCTGCACGACGGCGAGAAGGTGCACGTGGTGCAGGAGGGTGGCCAATCCACCTCCCCCAGCAAGAGCTAGCCGCGGTCGCCATTCCGACGCTGGGGTCGATGTGACTCGGCGGTCTTTCGGTCGATCTTGCTCTAGCAGGGTGCGGGAAGCAGGCAAGGGCGCTGCCCTTGACCCGCTGGGGCCGACGGCCCCAGACCCCGATCCATCCGGGTATTTGATCCCGGCATCCAGTTCACGCTCCCGCCACGCCACGCCGACTGGCCGGCCGCCCGTTACGTGGCCCGCATGTTCGACATGCGATTACCGGAGCTTGGAGCGCATTGCGCCTTGCGGAGGCTTCACTGTCTCCGCGGGTCGTTGACGAGCACAGACAGCACCTTGGGTATGATGAAAATTCAAGCGTGTCTCGCTAGGCGGAAGGTTAGCCGACGTTGACGATACTTTTTCCGTTGCCATTTGTTCTTCTGGCGAGAGCTCGAACGATGCAGCACGGCCAGTCCTGCTTTCGTCGTCGCGCATCCATGCCATGACTGGCGAAGGCGCTGATCCAGACGTCGAGGTCGCCACGCCGGCTCGACCGCCGCAGGCGCCGGCGGTGGCGGAGCCCGACGCAGAGCATCGAGTCGGCCTCGTGCTGCTCTGCGGATGCGCGATCGTGATCGGGATCGTCACCGGCATAGGTGCGGTGGTGTTCCGGGACCTGATCGGTCTGGTCCACAACCTGCTGTTCCTTGGCCGGATCTCGACGACGTACGATGCCAGCCTGTTCACGCCGGTGAGCCCCTGGGGGCCGTTGTTGATCCTGGTCCCGGTCGTCGGTGGGCTCGGCGTGACCTGGCTGGTCTCGAACTTCGCGCCGGAGGCCAAGGGCCACGGCGTTCCGGAAGTGATGGCGGCGATCTACTACCGGGACGGCGTGATCCGACCGGTAGTCGCCCTGGTCAAGTCGCTCGCCTCGGCGCTCGCGATCGGCAGCGGCGCCGCGGTGGGACGAGAAGGACCGATCATCCAGATCGGCTCGGCGCTCGGCTCGACTTTCGGACAGGTGGTGCCGATGCTGGTCGGCCAGCGCATCATGTTGGTCGCCGCCGGCGCCGGCGCCGGCATCGCGGCCACCTTCAACACGCCGATCGGCGGCGTGTTGTTCGCCACCGAGTTGATGCTGCCGGAGATCAGCGTCAACAGCTTCCTGCCGGTGGCACTGGCGACGGGCACCGCGACCTTCGTGGGACGCCTGTTCTTCGGCAACAATCCGGCCTTCCTGGTGCCGCGGAACCTGATGCCCCTGGGGGTCCAGGCTGGCTCGCTCGCTACCCTGCTGCTCTACGCCATCCTCGGCATCGTGATCGGCGTCGCCGCGGCCGCCTTCATACGGGTGCTGCATCTGTTCGAGGACGGTTTCGACCGCGTAAGAGGCCGCTACAGGCGACACGTGATCGGCATGCTCGTGATCGGCATCATGATCTACCTGATGCAGCGACTCAGCGGGCACTACTACGTCGAAGGCGTCGGCTACTCGACGATCCAGGCAGTGCTCGGCGGGCAACTCGATGCGGCAGGGTTCCTGTTGCTGCTGTTCGCGGCCAAGCTGCTCGCCACCTCGATCAGCCTCGGCTCGGGCTCGTCCGGGGGCGTGTTCTCGCCGTCGCTGTTCATGGGCACGGCGATCGGCGCCGGCTTTGCCGCCCTGGCGAGGATGGCGGATCCGTCCGCGCCGGTGAGCCTGCCGGCCTTCGCCATGGTCGGCATGGGCGCCATGGTCGGCAGCAGCACGGGTGCTGCGATGACCGCGATCACCATGATCTTCGAGATGACGCGCGACTACGACGTCGTGCTGCCGATGATCATCGCGGTCGCCGTGGCATTGGGAACGCGACGGCTGCTGTCGGCCGAGAACATATACACGATGAAGCTGGTGCGCCGCGGCAGCCCGATCCCGAAGGCGCTGCACGCCAACATGTTCCTGGTGCACGTCGTCTCCGACCTCATGGAGCGCGACGTGGTGGTGCTCGACCGGGCCGCCCGCCTGACCGACCTGATGGCACTATCCGGAGGTGCCGAGGCCGGACACGCCGTGCTGACGGAGGATCGCCATGTCGTCGGCGTGCTCGGTCTCGATCCGCCAACGTTGCGCGCGCTACGGCACGGTGACGCGGAGGTGCCGCTCGGGAGCTTCATGAGTGAAGGCTTCATCACCGTGCGCGCGCACGAAGTCGCCTTCGACGTGATCTCGATGATGGAGAGCCGGCGAGCCATCGTCGCGGTCGTTCTCGATCCTGGGAAGCTCGGCGAGCCTGACCGGGTTCTCGGCGTCATCACGCATCGCACCATCGCCGCCTCCGTGGCCGCCAGCATCCGTCTCTACGCGCGCTGAAGAGCGCTGCAGGTCGATCTCGAGGCGGAAACAATGCCGGAACGGCCAACCGGCTCAGCGGCTTCTCCCGTCCCGTCGATGCGGAGGCCGGTTCCTGAACCTCGGCTGCGTCAGCGGTTCGGTCAGAACGGGCGGGCGCGACGAAGATACCGTTTCTAGCCATCCGAGGGCGAACCGTTGTAGCCAGAGCGATGGTGGTTCCCGATCCGTGGCTGCTCGCCTTCTCTATCGCCGTTCTCCTACTGCTGCTGGGAGCCACATCCGGCCTCGTCAACTCCGAGCTCTGGATGTCGGAGCCGTTGGTCTGCACGGTCGTCGGCATCCTCCTGGGGCCCTTCGTGCTCGGCTTCATCCGCATCGATCCGGCGCACGATCCGGGTGCGCGGGCGGTACTGCGCGAGGCGGCCCGGGTCACGCTGGCGATCGCGGTGTTGGCCTCCGCGATGAGGCTGCCACGCGGCTGGCTGCGTCGGCACTGGCGCGGACTGTCGGTGGCTCTCGGGCCGGGCATGCTGCTGATGTGGGGCGCGGGGATGGCGATCACGTGGCTGTGCCTCGGCTTGCCGGCACTCACCTGCATGCTGATCGGAGCCATCCTCGCGCCGACCGATCCGGTTCTTTCCGCTCCGGTGGTCAGTGGTCCCTTGGCTCAGCGGACGGTACCGGATGACTTGCGCCACGCGATCAACGCCGAGAGCGGGATCAACGACGGACTGGCGCAACCCTTCGTCATGGTTCCGTTGTTCATCCTGGCCGCGCACTCTGGCGATCGAGGGCCTGGGATCGGGGGGTGGCTCGTGCATGTGCTGGTGATCGAGGTTGGTGGCGCCGTCGCGCTGGGCGCCGCCGGCGGCTACCTTGCCCGCTTCTGCATGGACCGGGCTGGTCGGCATCCCGATACCGAGCGCTCGTCGCTGTTGACGATTGCCCTGGCGCTGGCGCTGGCGACGCTAGCCGGCTTGGAAGCGGTCGGCGGCAACGGCGTGCTCGGCGCCTTCGCGGCCGGCGCGGTGCTGAACGAGGCCTACAGCGAGGAGCACGAGGAGCATCAGGAGCATTTCAACGAGGCGGTCGCCCGCTTCTTCGACCTGCCGATCATGTTCCTGCTCGGCGCCGCAGCACCCTGGGCGGCGTGGTACCAGATGGGATGGCGTGCTCCGGCGTTCGCCGTGGTTATCCTGCTGTTCCGCCGGATGCCGGCGTGGTTGCTGCTCGGGAACTTCATGCCCTGGACGCGTCCGACTCCGCACAGGCTCTTCGCGGGTTGGTTCGGACCGATGGGAGCTGCTGCTCTATTCTATGCCTGCGACGCGCAGGATGTGACCGGGATCGACACGCTATGGCCGGTCGTCAGCCTCGCCGCCGCGGCCTCTGTCGTCGCGCACGGCACGACCGCCACGTACCTGTCGCTGTTCCTCGGCGGCACCAGGAGGGACGACCGCGCTTCATGATGCGCCTCGTGCCGCGCCGCTCGATGGCAAGGATGTCGTTGATGCCAAGAGGACCCTGGAGCGGTGCAGCGTCGACGAGACCAGGAGGGCGAGTGACGGAACCAGAGCGGCGCCACGCTTGAAGCGTTCGCGACACGGCGGCCGAAGCGTAGAAACAGCTTCGGGCTTGCGGCATCGAAAGCGGCTGCGCGTGCGACTTCCCGGAAGCCGTTGCGCCCAAGGACGGATCGCGTGCGCTGCTGCGAGACGAGCGCATAGTCCAACCAGACGCTCACCCATGATCGGATAAGGATCGCCGCTGCGGCTGCCCGGGCGGCCGCACACGGTGGCGCGCCAGATCAGGAGTGGGCGGAGGAAGAAGAGCAGCGGATCGGCAAAGGAACTCGTGCTTGCATCATGCCGATGCTATCGGGTGGAGGCTTGACAAAGTGGTGGCGCCACATCCTCCAGGCTGAGACGCTGACAATCGACACCGAGAAACGCCTGCACCAGGCCGCCAGCTATCATCAGCGATCCGCCGAGCAGATATCCCATGAAGATCGCCTCGCGCGAGCCGCTCGCGATCAGGTGGCCGAAGATCGCAGGGCCGCAGACGCCTCCCAACGCCAGTCCGAAGGCATAGAAGATCGAAATCGCCGTCGACCGCACTTCCATCGGGAACACTTCACCGACCGTCAGGTAGGCAGAACTGGCCGCGGCTGAAGCAAAGAAGAAGATCACGGTCCAGGCAGCCGTCTGCTGCCAAGCGTCGAGCATGTCGACCGAGAACAACCAACCGGTGACCACGAGCAGCGCGCCGGACATCACGTAGGTCGCGGTGATCATGGCCCTCCGCCCGAGGCTGTCGAAGAGCCGGCCGAGCAGCAGTGGACCGGCAAAATTGCCGGCGGCGAACGGCAGGATGAACAGTCCAACCCGACCAGAGGGAATTTGATAGAACTTCGTCAGGATCAACGCGTAGGTGAAGAACACGGCGTTGTAGCAGAAGGCCTGCGCGGTCATCAACGAGACGCCGACGATGGTGCGTCGCCGATACGTTACGAAGAGCGACCTGACGCCCTGCAAGAACCAGCGTTCCGTGTGCTGATGAAGGCGCAGCGTCCGGTCCGGACAGGCGCACAGCGGACCGCTTCTCACCGAAACCCTGTGCTCGATGTCGGTCGTGACCCGCTCTGCGTCGGCAAGGCGGCCGTGGGTCATGAGCCAGCGTGGGCTTTCCGGGATCCAACGGCGCAGCAGCAGGGTGATGAAGCCGATGGTCCCGCCGATAATGAAAGCCACGCGCCAGCCATAGGCCTGGTCGATCAATGTCGGATCGAGCACCGCGAGCGCGCCTCCGGCTCCGAGTGCCGCACCGATCCAGAAGCTGCCGTTGATTACCAGATCGGTGAAGCCGCGCCGGCCTGCCGGGACCAGCTCCTGTATGGTGGCGTTGACCGCGGCGTATTCGCCCCCGATCCCGGCGCCGGTGATCGCGCGGAACACGCAGAAGGACCAGAAGTTCCAGGCACAGCCGGTTGCGATCGTTGCTACCAGGTAGGTGAGGACCGTCACCGTGAACATCTTCTTGCGGCCCCAGCGGTCGGTCAGCCAGCCGAAGAGAAGGGAGCCGAACACGGCACCGATCAAGTAGCAGCTCGCGGCATATCCGATGCCGGTGTCGGAGAACCGAAGATTGCCTTGCTTCAGGGCGCCTGATAACGAGCCGACAAGCGTGACCTCAAGCCCATCCAGTATCCAGGTGATGCCGAGTGCCGTCACGACGAGCCAATGAAAGTTGCTCCACGGCAATCGGTCCAGCCTGGCCGGTATGTTCGTCTCGAAGCCAGTAGCTGGTACGGGCGTTCCAGTTTGCATCTCAACTATTCAGTTCGTGCTGTTTCGTCAGCGGCCTGCCTGAGTGGAGGATGCGCGTCCGGTGGCACCATCGACGCGTGATTTATGCCAGCCGGGAGGTCCTCACGTTCCTCGTCGTCTTGAACAAGTCCCGGCCGATGATGCAAAGACACAAAATTGTGACAGTAGGGCATCGGGAACCTCACGGATCTGCCGGTCTGACGGATCGATCACTCCACTGCCTGCAAGCGAGCGCCCGGTGTTCGATGCCGAACCCTGGCGGTGCAGGCTTCCCACGGCAATCGACCGACAACGGCATCCGATTCACGTACCCGCCGCGCCACGCCGACGGACCGACCCCCCGA
Organism: uncultured Acetobacteraceae bacterium; assembly: GCA_964245385.1. GTDB lineage: Bacteria > Pseudomonadota > Alphaproteobacteria > Acetobacterales > Acetobacteraceae > Lichenicoccus. Next base: position 14,472 of record CAXTNB010000007.1, read on the forward strand.
CGGTCAGGTCGAACGCGTGCACCGGAGCATCGAGGAAGCCACCGTCGGGCGCTACCACGACACACCCGCCAGCGGCTCGTGACCCGACGCGGCGACTTCGTCGACGCCAGGACTGAACAGCTAGCGCACCGTCCCGTAGGAGGGCGCGCCGAGTCCGGGACAGGAGCATTGCGAGCCCAGCGCAACCTGCTCGGGCAGCTGACACACGTAGACGCCGGCCGAGCAGCTGTAGCCGTAGCCGGGTGCCGCCGCCGCCTGCGGTTCGGCGGCGCCCACGCAGCCGGCCAGGGCGAGCGAGGCCGCGGCCAGACCGGCGCGTAGCGGCCAGGGGCGCAGGCCGCGCAGATACACTAGTTTTCGAGACTCCCCCATGACACCGCCGCCGAGTTCATGCATGGTCCCGCCCTGTGCCCACCAGCCGTCATCCTCTCAAACACCCCGCCTCCCCGGTCGTTCCGCGCCTCATGTCCTGGAGTGCCTCGGATCGGCTGACGGACCTCGTGCTGGCCGGCTGCCTGTTCACGATCGGCCTGTTCGCGCGGCTCTACGAGCTCGGCAACAAGCCGTTCTGGCTCGACGAGGTCACCACGCTGCGTCGCGCCAGCCTGGGCACGCTCGACCTCATCATCGACTCGCTCTCCTTCCACCACCTGCCGCTCTACTTCCTGATCTCGCGCTGGTTCGTGCCGCTGGGCACCGACGAGGCGAGCCTTCGCCTGCCGGCAGCCCTGTTCGGCGCGCTGTCCTGCGCGCTGCTGTTCGGCCTGGCGCGCATGATCGGCGGTCGCCGCGCCGCCACCGCGGCGTCGATGCTGCTGGCGCTGTCGCCGTTCCAGGTCCAGTACGGTCAGGAAGCACGCTCCTACACGCTGGTGATCAGCTTCATCCTGCTGGCGCTGTGGGCACTCGCGGCACTGGTTCGCAATCCCGACGCCGCCGCGCGTCGCCTCGACCGTCCGGGCGCGGCGAGGCTGGGCTGGCTGGTGTTCGTGATCGCCACCATCGGCGCGCTCGACACCCTCAGCGTCGCCCTGTTCTGGCTGCTCGCGGGGCTGATCGCCATCGGACTCACCGCGCGGGCGCAACCGGGGCAGCGACGCGGCCTGCTGATCAACGCGGCGATCGCGCACGCCGCGATCCTCTGCTGCTACCTACCCTGGATCGTGGCGATGCACACGCTGACGCACGGCCGCATGGGCAGCGGCCTGGACTGGGTGCCGCCGCTGAGCTGGACCCGGATCTGGACCACGATCCAGGCGGTGTACCTGCTGCGCACCACCAGCCTGATCAGCTTCCACACCTTCCCCGACGGTCTCCCCTGGCTCGGCCTGCTCGCCGCGATCGCGGCACTGGCCGGCCTGTGGCACTACGCGCGGCGGGACCGGGCGGCGCTGGTCTCGGCGGTGGCGCTGCTCACCCTGCCCCTGGGCCTGCTCGCCACGTCGCTGGTGTCCTCGGTGTGGATGCCGCGCTACCTGGCCTGGAGCGGGCCGATCTTCTTCCTGTTCGCGGGCCTGGGGGTGGCGCGGCTGCCGCGCCTCGCCTCGTGGGGCGCGATCGGCATGCTGGCCAGCCTCGGCTTGGTCAACCTGCTGCCGTACTACCGGCTGGAGACCAAGCCGCTGTGGAACGACGCGGCACTGCTGCTGCGTGCCAGCCTGTCGCCGGAGGCGCTGCTGCTCACCGACGATCCCGGCGCGATCGAGATGATGAACGTTCGGCTGCAGCGCCTCGGCAACCCGTTCCCGCCCAGTCTATGGACCGCCGACGCGGACCTCGCGACGCAGCATCTGCATGACGGCTATCCGGTCTGGGCGGTGCATGGCCGAGTCGGCCAGGCGGACCACACCGAGCTCTCGGCGTTCAACGACCTGCTGTCGCCGCTCGGCACGCCGTGCTGGAGCGGCACGGTGGGTCTTGATATCGTGATAGAGGCGTTCGCGCCCGAAGGCAGCTCCTGCCCGGCCGGCGACTCGCCCTAGCTCCGACCTCGCCGCCGCATCCGGTCGGCGGCGCCATCGACCAGGAGAGTGTCATGCAGGCAAGCTGGAACGGCCAGGTCATCGCCGAGAGCGAGGACATTGTCATCGTCGAGGGGAATGCCTACTTACCGGTCTCGTCCCTGCGCCAGGACGTGGTCAGGCCGAGCGGACATACCAGCGTCTGTCCGTGGAAAGGCACCGCCAACTACTACTCGCTGGAAGTCGAGGGAAAGACCAATCCCGACGCGGCGTGGTACTATCAGGATCCGAAGCAGGCCGCGGAAAACATCAGGGGCCGTGTTGCGTTCTGGAAGGGCGTCAAGATAAGTTCGTGAAACGAGCGAACATCCGATGTCTTGAACTTCCGCAAGACGTCCCATTTTGCCGACGATCGAAGAATGCGTATCAATAGAGAGTTGAACTTGTCAGAACATCGCCCCGCACGGGGCCCAGACGATACCCCCGACTCCGACAGCGGGTCGCAGAGCGCGGAAGCACAGCTTCGCCAGGCGCTGGAACATATGGGGGGTCGCCGCAGCTCCGGTGCCGCCGCCTCCGTCAGCGGCCGCGGCGGCGGCGGCACCGCCACGCGTCACCGCTACGTGCGTGATGGCGAGGTGCCGGTGGTGCATGCTGCCCTCGGTCGCCCGGCGGCGCGATCGGACGCCGCGATCCAGCAGGACAAGGTGTTGCTCGACTCGCTGCGTCAGGACCTGGAGCAGGAACGCAGCCGCCGCGAGGCCGCCGAACGCTGCCTGGTCGAGAGCAGATCCTCGATCGTCGCCCTGCAGACACGCCTCGCCCACGTCGAGATGGACCTGCAGGCGGCACAGGAGCAGGCGGTGGCTCAGGCCTCGCTGCCGGTGCAGGCGCCCGCCGAGCCCACCCGTCGCAGGCAGAGGGCCGAGAAATCCGAGCCCGAGCCTCAGCCGATCAAGTGGTGGATCAAGGACGAAGCCTAGCCTCGGCCGGGCGAGACCCGGCTGCCCCGGAGATGCCGCGGGATGAGCTGGAGTAATTGGTCCTGGTCTCAGGCTGACGCAGCTCGAGACGATCAGGCGCTAGCCGCGATTGCTCTTGTCGGCGCCGAAGTAGAAGCCGAGGACGGTGCCCACGACCACGATCGTCGGCGAGAACAGCACGAGGCCGAGTTCCTTGATGTCCTGCATCAGCAGGACGTGGCCGAACGCCAGGGCGAAGAACAGCACGACCTCGGAGCCGAACACGGCGAGGACGATCACGGCGAGCCAGCCGCGCATGGTCTCCCGGGCCTTGACCACGTCGAATTGCCCGGGACCGGGCACGCGTACGACAGCCTCGTCGCTGGACTTGGCGGCGGCGGCACCGGGCGAGCCGCCGAGGACGACGACCGGCCGGCTGTAGAACTCGTTCGGCGTCAAGTCGATGCGGTCAGACGAAATTCACCGGAGCGACCTTGTTGTGCTCGCGCAGTTCGAACCTGCGGCCGTTCCTGATCTCGGAGACGATGAAGGCCTCGTTGGCGATCGCCTTGGCGATCACGTCGGTCTCGGGAACGCCCAGGAGCTTGGCGAGGCTGCGCACCATCTCGGTGGTGCCCTCGTCGAGCTCGAAGTTCAGGCGATCCGGCAGGACATCGTGGCGAGGCGTCGGCGCCGAGTACGTTGCGGACATCGCTCAACCTTCAACTATCATGTTCATGTATCCCCGCGCCGTCGCGGGCCGGAACTGGCAGCACCGGCCTGAAGATAGGCATAGGCGGGAAGTGCGACAACTGTCGGCGAACTAGTTCTTGTTTTGTTCTAGATACGCGCGACGACGTTATTATCGCGTTAGTCAGGATGCCGTCGGTCAGCAACGCGCCCGGGAGGACAGCACGCACGGGACGCCTGGTGGCAGATCAGCTGCGAAACCTCGGACGCCTGACGTTGCGGCTGTCCGCCCCGTGCGGCGCGGTCGCCGGCGAACCGGTCAGGGCTTGCGCGACGGCGACACGCTGTGGGTGGCCAGCACGGTGTCGGTCTGCGGATCGAGCTCGATCAGCTTGACCTCGTAGCCCCAGAGTTCGGCCAGATGCTTCAGCGAGGCGCGTGCATCCTGCTCGGCGAGAAGCTGGCCGGGACGCGTGCGATGCTCGATCCTCAGGCAGCGGTCCCCGGCCAGGTCGACATCGACGATCTCGAGCTCGGCGTAGAACTGGCTCGGGTCGTAGCTGCGCGCCAGGGCACGGCGGATCTCCCGGTAGCCCGCGTCGTCGTGGATGTCGTCGACCAGCAGGTAGGGCTTGGCGACGTCGTCGAGCAGCCTGAACATGCGGAACTGGCGCATGACCGCCGGCGACAGGAACTGCTGGATGAAGCTCTCGTCGCGATACTCCGCCCAGGCGTGCTTCAGCGTGCCGGTCACGTCCTGATTGCCCGCGATCTCCGGGAACCAGGCGCGGTCCTCGGCGGTGGGCGTCTCGCAGATGCGCGCGATGTCGGTCATCATCGCGTAGCCCAGCGCGTACGGATTGAAGCTGCCGCCGCCGGGATGGTCGAAGCCCGGCTGGGTGATGACGTTGGTGGTGGAGTGGATCACCTCGAGGAAGGCGGCGTCGTTGATGCGGCCCTGCTCGTGCAGGCGGGTCATGATCGCCTGGTGCACCCAGGTGGCGCAGCCCTCGTTCATCATCTTGGCCTGGGGCTGCGGATAGAAGTACTGCGCGATCAGCCGCACGATGCGGATCACCTCGCGTTCCCATGGCGCCAGCCGCGGGGCGTTCTTCTCCAGGAAGTAGAGCAGGTTCTCTTCCGGCAGGCCGAGTCGACGGCGACGGTCGCCGATCATGTTCGCCACCTGGGCGGTGTTGCCGGATGGCAGGGTGCGCCACAGATCGTTATAGACGCGATCCTCGTGCTCGCGACGCTCGCGGTCGCGCGCCTGCTCCGCCTTCAGGTCCATCATCTTGGCGCCGGAGTGCCGGTTCACGCCCTGGTTCTGCAGCGCGTGCGCCGCGTCGAGCACGCGTTCCACCGCGGCGACGCCGTGCCGCTCCTCGCAGCGCGCGATGTAGGAGCGGGCGAACTCGAGGTAGTCGAGGATGCCCTTGGGCTCGGTCCACTCGCGGAACAGACGGTTGTTGCGGAAGAAGTGGTTGTGGCCGAAGGCGGCGTGGGCGATCACCAGCGCCTGCATCGTGGCGCTGTTCTCCTCCATCAGGTAGCTGATGCACGGGTTGGAGTTGATCACCACCTCGTAGGCCAGCCCCATGAGACCGCGCTTGTACGCGTTCTGATGGCCGACGAAGCGCTTGCCGAACGACCAATGCTTGTAGATCAGCGGCATGCCGTGCGACGTGTAGACGTCGAGCATCTGCTCCGACGTGATCACCTCGATCCGGTTCGGGTAGATCTCCAGCTTCAGCTCGCACTCGGCGATGCGCTCGATGGCGTCGTAGGCGTGACGCAGGGTCTCGAAGTTCCAGTCCGCGCCGCTGTACAGCAGATCGCCGGCGCTCTCTGACGATAGCGGCCGGTCGAGCATCGCCGGCGCCATCGCCGCTCTCGCACCTGGCGAGCCGGATCGGTGGCGATGCGGGACGATGCTCATGGGGAAGCCTCCGCACGGCGCGCGAACAGCTCCCGGAACACCGGGAAGATGTCCCGCTTCTCCGCCACCTGACGCATGACCAGGCGTTCGCTCTCGCCTGCGACCTGCTTGTAGCCGCGCCAGAGGTCGGTCTCGCCTCGGATGATGGCGCCGGAGCCCACGATCTCGATGTAGGCGTAGTACTGCACGTTGGGCAGGATCCGGGTCTGCAGCAGCGCGCAGGAGCGTGGCGTATCAGAGGCGGAGTTGTCGCCGTCGGATGCCTGGGCGACGTAGATGTTCCAGGCCGAGGCCGGATACCGGTTCTGCTGGATGCCGATCATCTCGTTGAGTGCCGAGGAGACGATGGTGCCGCCGGTGCGCGGGTCGGTGAAGAAGGTCTCCTCGTCGACTTCCTCGGCGACCTCGGCATGACGGATGAAGATCAGGTCGACCTGCTTGTAGCGGCGCTCGAGGAACACGTGCAGCAGCAGGAAGAACTGCTTGGCCAGGTCCTTCATGCGCTCGGTCATGGAGCCGGACACGTCCATGATGCAGAACATCACCGCACGGGTGGACGGCTTCGGCGTCTGGGTGAACCGCCGGTAGCGCAGGTCGACCGGGTCGATCCACGGCACGCGGTTCAGCCGCCGCTGCGTCGCCGCGAGGTCGGCCTTCAGCCCGACGAGCTCCTCGTGCAGGGCCGGCGAAGCTTCGGCCTGATCCTCGAGTGCCGCGATCCGCGCCTCGATCTCCTTGACGACGTCCGGCTTGGGGCGGCGCAGGCCGATCCGCCGCGCCATCGAGTAGCGCATGGTGCGGCCCAGATCGAGCTGCGACGGCGCGCCGTCGTTGCTGAGCCCGGCGCGGCTGCTGCTCATCGACTCCGTCGTGGTGATCTCGCGCTTGACGAGGTCGGGAAGTGCGAGGTCGTCGAAGAACAGGTCGAGGAACTCGTCGCGCGTGAGCACGAAGCGGAAGCTGTCCTCGCCGCCGCCCTCCTCCCCGGCCTCGCCGGGGTCGCCGCCGGCACCGCTGCCGCCCGAGGGCGGCCGCTGGATGCGGTCGCCGCGCGAGAACACCTTGTTTCCGGACAGCACCAGGTCGCGGGTGCCGCCGGTGAAGACGCGATGGAAGCTCGGTTCGTGCAGCGCGTCGGACGGGATCGAGATGGCGCTGCCCTTGGCCACCTCGCGCAGCTTGCCGGAAGCCACCGCATCACGCGCCGCACGCTGTATGGCATCGCGCGCCCGGGTCAGGACCCGCTGGCGGTTCTCGATATTCTTGCCGTGCGGGTTCGGACGACGGTCTATGATATCCACTTAGTCGTTTCGCTTTCCGTTGCCGAG
>CAXTNB010000008.1:0-18751 GCA_964245385.1 uncultured Acetobacteraceae bacterium
CGCTGATCGTGTTCGGCGGCAAGGAGTACGGCATGGGCTCGTCGCGCGACTGGGCCGCCAAGGGCACCCTGCTGCTCGGCATCCGCGCGGTGGTGGCCGAGAGCTTCGAGCGCATCCACCGCTCCAACCTGGTCGGCATGGGCGTGCTGCCGCTGCTGTTTCCTTCCGGCACCAACCGCGAGACGCTGGGGCTGCGCGGCGACGAGACCATCGACATCGGGGGGCTCGACGCGATCACCCCGCGCATGATCCTGAACATGGTGATCACCCGCGCGGACGGCACCACCCAGACGGTGCCGCTGATCTGTCGCGTCGATACCCTCGACGAGGTCGAGTACTACCGCCACGGCGGCATCCTGCAGTACGTGCTGCGCGGCATGGCCGAGGCCGCCTGAAGGCCGGGGCTCTGCCCTGGACCCGCCAAAGGCACAGCCTTTGGAATCCGCAGGAAACTGAACGGGTTCTCGAGGCTTCGCCTCGAGCGGGTCCGGGCAGAGCCCGGATCTTCAACCGAGGTGTCCGACCATGCAGTTCCTGCTCTACCCGCTGGCGGTGCTGGCCGGCCTGATGAACCCGCTGCAGACCGCCTGCACCTCGGAGATGAACAAGGCGCTCGGGCGGCCGTTCATGGTGGCCTTGCTGAGCGTCTGCGGCACCCTGCTCGTCACCGCGGTCGGCGCGCTGCTGCTCGGTCAGTTCGGCCTCGGCGGCAAGGCCGGTCAGGTGCCGTGGTGGGCGTGGCTGGGCGGCGTCGCCGGCTCGGTGTTCCTGCTGTCGCAGCCGATCGCGGCGCAGAAGATCGGCGCCAGCTCGTTCATCGGGCTGTCGGTCACGGCGGCGGTGGTCGCCTCCGTGCTGATCGACCATTTTGGCTGGCTCGACTTCCCGCGGCACGCGGCGTCGCTCGGTCGTATCGCCGGTGCCGGGCTGATGATCCTCGGCGTGAGCCTGGTGGCGCTGCTCTGATCTCGGTCTACCAGGGGACCGTCTCGCCGCGGTAGTCAAGGTAGCGCGCGCCGGCATGACCGGCCCGTGCGGCCAGGGTATCCGCCATCCCCTTCACGCTGGTCTCGACGTCGAGCGTCGCCTGCGGGCCGCCCATGTCGGTGCGCACCCAGCCTGGCGCCATGATCACGCAGCTCCGGCCGTCGCCGCGCCGGACGGCGAAGCTACGCATCAGCGTGTTGAGCGCCGCCTTGCTGGCGCGATACACCTCCCAGCCGCCGCTCTCGTTGCGGGCGACGCTGCCGAGGCCGGACGACATCACGACGATCGTGCCGCCGGCGGGCACCAGGTCCTGGAACGCCTCCACCACGCGCATCGGCCCGAGCGTGTTGGTGAGCATCAGCCGCGTGAACTCGTCGGTCGTGACGTCGCCGACGGTCTGCGAAGGATCGTTGGCGACGCCCGCGTTGACGAACAGCAGGTCGAGGCTGCGGCCGGACAGGCGTCCCCGCAGCGCCTGGATCTGCTCCGGCTCGGTGACGTCGAGCTGCTCGATCTCGAGGCGGCCCTCGGCCGTCCCGGCCAGCTCGTGCAGTCCGGTGCCCTCGCCACGCACGGTCGCCGCCACGTGCCAGCCGCGGCTCAGGTATTCGCGCGCGAGCCCCAGCCCGAGCCCACGCGACGCACCGACGATCAGGGCCAGGGGAGCTTCAGCGGTCTCGGACATGACGGGTCTCCGGTTCGGGATGGACGAGGCGGTGCGGTCTCATTCGACCGGGCACGGCTGGGTATGCCAGATCTCCGCGGCGTACTGCGCGATCGCACGGTCGCTGGAGAACTTGCCGCTGCCCGCGACGTTCAGCACGGTCCGGCGCGACCATTCCGGCTGATCGCCGTAGACGGCCAGCATCGCCCGGTCCGCGGCGAGGTAGGAGGACAGGTCGGCGAGGTGCATGAAGCGGTCGCCGCCGAGCAGCATGGTGCGCAGCGGATCGAAGATGCCCGGCTCGTACTTGGAGAAATGACCGGAGAAGATCGAGTTCAGGGCGGCGCGGGTCTCGGGGTCGTGGTCGTAGTGCCATTGCGGGTTGTACCAGCCGCGGTTGTCCGCGACCTGTGCCGCGGTCAGGCCGAACAGGAAGAAGTTCTCCTCGCCCGCCTCTTCCGCCATCTCGATGGTGGCGCCGTCGCGGGTGCCGATGGTGAGCGCCCCGTTCAGCATGAACGTCATGGTGCCGGTGCCGCTGGCCTCGAACCCGGCGGCGGAGATCTTGGGCGCGACGTCCGCGGCCGGGATCAGCCGCTCCGCCAGGGTGACCGAGTAATCCGGCAGGAAGACCACCTTCAGCCGTCCCCGCACCAGCGGATCGCCGTCGATGGTGCCGGCGAGGTTGCTGATGAACTTGATGATCACCTTGGCCAGCGTGTAGGACGGCGCCGCCTTGCCGGAGAAGAAGAAGGTGCGCGGCGCCATCTCCAGCTCGGGGTTCTCGCGCAGGCGGTTGTACAGCACCAGGATCCGCAGCGCGTTGAGGAACTGCCGCTTGTATTCGTGGATCCGCTTGACCTGGCAGTCGAAGATCGTGTCCGGATCCACCTCGATCCCGGAACCCGCCTTCAGCCACGCCGCGAAGCGCTGCTTCGCCACCCGCTTGGCCGCCCCGAAGTCGGCGCACAGCGCGCTGTCCCCGGCGAGCGGACGCAGCCGCTCGAGCTGGGTCAGGTCGGTCACCCAGCCGTCCCCGATCGCCGCGGTGATGGCGGCGGCGAGCGGCGGATTGGCCAGCAGCAGCCAGCGACGCGGCGTCACGCCGTTGGTCTTGTTGTTGAACCGCTCCGGATACAGCTCGGCCAAGTCCCGCACCGTGTTCGTGCGCAGCAGCCCGGAATGGATCGCCGCCACGCCGTTGGTGCTGTGCGAGCCGACGATCGCGAGATTGGCCATGCGTATCTTCGGCTTCTCGCCCTCCTCGATCAGCGAGATGCGCGCGAGCCGCTCGTTGTTGCCGGGGAAGCGACGACGCACCGTATCCATCAGGCGCTGGTTGATCTCCAGGATGATCTCGGCCTGTCGCGGCAGCATCACCTCGAACCACTGCAGCGGCCACTTCTCGAGCGCCTCGGGCAGCAGCGTGTGGTTGGTGTAGGCCAGCGTCTCGCAGGTGACGCGCCAGGCCTGGTCCCAGTCCAGCTTGCCCTCGTCGAGCAGGATGCGCATCAGCTCGGGCACCGCCATGCTCGGATGGGTGTCGTTCATCTGCACCGCCGCCTTGCTCGACAGCGCGTGCCATTCGCCGCCGGCGTCGCGGAACCGGCGCACCAGGTCGGCGAGCGAGCACGCCACCAGGAAGAACTCCTGGGCGAAGCGCAGCGCCTGGCCGGGCGTGGTGGAGTCGTCGGGGTAGAGCACGCGCGTCAGCGAGTCCGCGGCCAGGGTGTCGGCGACCGCGCCGACGAAGTCGCCGCTGCTGAATTCCTGGAAGTCGAAGGAGGCCGGCGCGCGCGCGGCCCACAGCCGCAGCGTGTTCACGGTCTTGCCGCCGAAGCCGACGATCGGCCGGTCGTACGGCATCCCGATCAGGCGCGAGGCGCGCCCGGGTATCGCGCGCAGGGTGCGGCCCTGCGTCTCGAACGAGCAGTTCAGCGTCACCTCGACCTGATCGGACGGTCGCATCACCTCCCACGGATCGGGAGAGCCCAGCCAGTTGTCCGGCGTCTCGCGCTGCCAGCCGTTATTGATCAGCTGACGGAAGATCCCGTACTCGTAGCGCAGCCCGTAGCCGATGCCCGGCAGCTGCATCGTCGCCATGGAGTCGAGGAAGCAGGCGGCGAGGCGTCCGAGGCCGCCGTTGCCGAGCCCGGCGTCGGGCTCGTTCTCCAGCAGGCCGAGCCAGTCCAGGCCGTTCTCCGCGGCGACCTCCGCCAGCACCGGATCGAGCAGCAGGTTCATCACGTTGTTGGCCAGCGACCGGCCGATCAGGAACTCCATCGAGAGGTAGTAGACGCGCTTCGGGTTCTGCCTCGCGTGGGTCTCCTGGGTGCGCAGCCAGCGCTCCGCCAGCACGTCGCGTACCGAGCGCGCGATCGCCTCGAAGCGCGTCCGTGCGGTCGCCGCGTCGAGGCTGACGACGTCGTCGAGCACCAGGTGGTGCCGGTAGCGTGCCTTCATGATGGAAGCCGCTTCCGCGCTCGAACCGGCCAGGCTGGTCATGTTGGTCATGCTCATGAAGCGGTCTCGTCCTTGTTCTCGTCAGCAAGTGCAGGTAATCACGCGACCCGGGATCGGCAGGATCGGCCGGGCGTGGCCGGCTATCCTCTGGCACGCTTGCGGCCGCGCTTCTCGCGCAGCTGTGCCGGCTGGCCGCCGCCGCCGGCGCGATCAAGCACGAAGCGGGCGTAATCGTCCATGTCGCCGTCGAACGGACGCACGGTGCCGTCGGCGGCGAGCCACAGCCGGTCGGCCACCAGCTCCATCAGCGAGCGGTCGTGGGTGATCAGGATCACCGCGCCCTCGTACGCGTTGAGCGCGTCCAGCAGTGCGCGTCGGCTGTCGATGTCGAGGTGGTTGGTCGGCTCGTCCAGGATCAGCAGGTGCGGCGCCCCCATCGCCACCAGGTTGAGCAACAGCCGCGCCCGCTCGCCGCCCGAGAGCGCCTGGGCGGTCGTGCCCTGCTTGTCGAAGCCGATACCCCAGCCCGCCAGCCGCGAGCGGTGCGACTGCTCGGAGTCCTGCGGCCGCTCGCGACGGATGATGTCGAGCGCGGTCTCGTCCGGGTCGAGCGCCTCGATCTGATGCTGGTGGAACCAGCCGACCGAGATCCGTCCCTCGCGCTGCATCCGCCCCGAACGCACCGCCAGCACGCCCGCGGCCATCTTGGCGAAGGTCGACTTGCCCGCACCGTTCACCCCGAGCAGCCCGATCCGGTCGTCGACGTCGAGCCTGAGATCGAGGCCGCGCAGCACCGGTGCCGCGTGGCCGTAGCCGACCTCGACATCCTCCAGTCGCATCAGCGGCGGCGCCAGCGGGCGCTTCGGCGAGGGGAGATGGAACGGCGCCACCCGCTCCTCGATGCTGGCCTCGATCGGCTGCATCTTCTCCAGCCGCTTCATCCTGGACTGCGCCTGCGCCGCCTTCGACGCCTTGGCGCGGAAGCGGTCGACGAAGGATTGCAGGTGCGCCCGCTCCGCCTCCTGCTTGATCCGGGTCCCCGACAGCAGGCGCTGCTTCTCGCCGCGCCGGCGCTCGAAATCGTCGTAGCCGCCGGCATAGAGCTCGAGCTTGCGCTCGCTGAGGTGCAGGATGGAGTCCACCGAGTTCAGCAGCTCGCGGTCGTGGCTGATGATCAGCGCCGAGTTCGGGTAGCGCGCCAGCCGTGCCTCCAGCCAGAGCGCGCCCTCCAGGTCGAGATAGTTGGTCGGCTCGTCGAGCAGCAGCAGGTCGGGCTGCGCGAACAACGCCGCCGCCAGCGCCACCCGCATGCGCCAGCCGCCGGAGAACTCCGCCATCTGCCGCGCCAGGTCCTCGGTGCAGAAGCCGAGGCCGTGCAGGATCTCGGCCGCGCGCGCCGGCGCGGTGTCGGCGTCGATCTCGATCAGGCGCGACCAGATGTCGGCCATGCGCTCCGGCGCCGCCGCCTCCAGCTCGCCCAGCAGGGCGTGCCGCTCCGCATCGGCGGCCAGGATGGTGTCCAGCAGGCTGACCGAGGTCGCCGGATGCTCCTGCGCCACCACCGCCAGCCGCGCCGCGGCTCCCGCCACCCGCGGCAGCGCGATCTCCCCGGAGTCGGCATGCAGCTCACCGGTGATCAGCTTGAACAGGGTGGACTTGCCGACGCCGTTGCGCCCGACCAGACCGACCTTGGCGCCGGTGGGCAGGGTCACGCTGGCGCGGTCGAAGAAGCGGCGACCCCAGGCGTTGAAGGTGAGGCTGTCGATCTGGAGCATGCAGGACCTGACGGATGAGGTGCGGAGATGGTGCGGTTCAGGCGGCTGCGGGCTGATCGGCCCAGCCGGCAAGTTCGGCACGCGCCAGCGCCTCCAGCAGGTCGATCGCCGCGTCGTCGTCGTTCAGGCAGGGTATCGCGCAGAACGCCTCGCCGCCGGCATGCATGAACGCCTCGCGCAGCTCGTTGCCGATCTCGTCGAGCGTCTCGATGCAGTCCGCCAGGAAGGCCGGCATCACCAGCGCGATCCGGCGCACGCCGGCCTTCGCCAGCGCCACCACCGTCGGCGCCGTGTAGGGCTCGATCCACTTCGCCAGCCCGAACCGCGACTGGTAGGTCAGCAGCAATAGTTCCGCATCCAATCCGAGTGCGGCGCGCAGCGCCCGCATGGTCCGCTCGCATTCCTGCTGGTAGGGATCGCCGGCCTTGACGTAGCTGCGCGGCAGGCCGTGGAACGACCCGACCAGCATGTCCGGCTTCCAGTCGAGCGCGCCGAGCGTGCGGCGCACCGAGGCGGCGAGTGCCGCGATGTAGAGCGGATGGTCCGGAAACGAGGGCACCGTGCGTACCGCGGGCTGCCGGCGCAGCCGCATCAGCGCCCGGAACGCCTGGTCGTTCGCCGTCGCGGTGGTGGTGCCGCTATATTGCGGGTACAGGGGCATGATGACGATCCTGGCGCAGCCCTGGGCGGTCAGCGCCTCGATCGCGGAGGTCACCGACGGGGTGCCGTAGCGCATCGCCCAGGTGACCTTCACCGCCTCCCCGTTGAAACGCGCGGACAGCTTCTGCGACTGCGCCCGGGTGTAGGTGCGCAGCGGCGACTCATCGAGATCGAGGTTCCAGATCCTCTTGTAGGCAGCGCCGCTCTTCTGCGGCCGTAACGACAGCACCAATCCCTCCAGGATCGGCCGCCACACCAGCGGGTTTGCCTCGATGACCCTGCGGTCCGAAAGGAACTCCGAAAGATAACGCCGGACGGAACGATAATCGGTCCCGTCCGGCGTGCCGAGATTGATCAAGAGCAGGCCCGCATTCTCCATGCCTGACAGTCTACTCCGGGGCGTGCGCTACGTCAGCAGTCGTCAGCGGCACGCGCGCGCTCCCGGGGGGACGGATGCCGTGCGCGACGCTGCGCGTGCCGTAGCGGCCGGAACCTCCTGCGCGCGGCGTCCCCTCGACGATGCGTCCGGAGAGGCGCTCTCGCCTGCGGCGCGTCGGCTTCCCGCGCGGCCGGTCGTCCTGCGACAGCAACGGTCGGCACGCGCCGGCGCTCACGCCGCCGTGGTCGTCGTGGCCCGGTGCGCCCGTCCTCTCGCGCAGGATGCTGCCGCTCATGAAAAAGCTTCGTCGCTGTTGCGCCTGCTTATAGGGCGCGGTAAGCAATAGGAGAAGTTGGTATTAGTCACGGCACTCATAGGTATAACCTATTGTCGAGCCATATCTTCCCGCCCGGGCGGTGACCGTGGTCGCCGCGGTCCGTTCCAGCCTCGCCGGCCTGTCGCTGCGTGATCTCGAATATGCTGTCGCGGTCGCCGACTTCCGCCACTTCGGTCGCGCCGCCGAGCATTGCGGGGTCAGTCAGCCGGCGTTGAGCGAGCAGCTTCGCAAGCTCGAGGCCATGCTCGGCGCCCCGTTGTTCGAACGTACTGCCCGGCGGGTCGAGATCACGCCGCCGGGGGAACTCCTGCTGCGCCAGGCCCGCATCGTGCTGCGCGAGTCGTTCGGCCTGGTCGAGATGGCGCGTGCCCAGACCGATCCCCTCGACGGTCCGCTCCGGGTCGGGGTCATCCCGACCCTCGGTCCGTACTACCTGCCCTCGGTGCTTCGCATGCTGCGCCGCGACTTCCCGGGCCTGGAGCTGCGCCTGCAGGAGGGCCTGACGGAGGGCCTGACGGAGACGCTGCATCGCGGCGGCCTCGACGCCATCCTCGTGGCGCTGCCGATGCCGGGTGAGGCGGTGGTGACCGTGGAGCCGCTGTTCTTCGAGCGCTTCCGGCTGCTGGCACCGAGCGGCCATCCCCTGCTCGACGCCGGCGTGTTGCATCCGGAGGATCTGCCGGGCGAGGACCTGCTGCTGCTGGAGGAGGGACACTGCCTGCGCGACCAGACGATCTCGCTGTGCCGGCTGCCGGGTCCGCGCGGCGGCGAGGCGCGCCACGCCAGCAGCCTGGAGATGCTGCGACACATGGTCGCGGCCGGCGAGGGCTACGCGCTGATGCCGGGACTCGCCACCGGCGCGAGCGGCGGCGCCGACGGTCCCGGCGCCACTTCTGCGCTCAGTTCGCTGGTGCAGAGCAGGGCGCTGGAGCTCGGACGCGACGGCGCGCGTCCGGGTCGTATCGTGGCCCTCGGCTGGCGCGCCACCGATCCCCGCGGCGTGCATTTCTCGCGTCTGGCCGCGTTCCTGCGCGACGCCGCGCCGGAAGGCACCGAGCCGATGCGCGACGACCTCGCGATCAGCCCGGACGGCGCGGTCGCCTCCCGCACCGGATCCGGCCGTCGCCGGCCGCTGCCGGACGCGCAGGATCGACCGCGAAGCAAGCCGTCGACGCGTCGCCTCTTAACGGGAGCCTAAGCTTTCACGGGCATGATCGGCTGACCGAGCCAGAACGCAAGGCCAGCGAACGTGTCGTCCCAGACTGCCATCTCCATGCCCGGCATGATCCCGACTCGAACCACGACGGTAACGAACCGGGTGCGCATCGAGAAGATCGAGACGCTGGCGCGCCTCGCACCGGTCCTCGCGCTTTCCTCGCTGTTCGCGGTGGCAACCTTGATCGCGCTGTTCTGGCATCAGGGTCCGCGGCGCTTCCTGGTCGGCCTGGGTGTCGGGCTGCTGCTCGTGCACGGTGCGGCGATCTGCAAGAGCGTGCTCTGGCTCGGCTCCCCCAGACCCTCGGCGATCTCGCTGCGCACCGTCTGGATACGCGTCGGGCTGACCGCCTCGGTGGCCGCCGTATGGGCGACCGTGCCGATCGTGCTGATGCCGAAGGCGTCCGCGGACGAACGCCAGTTCATCGTCTACGTGATGGCGGGACTGATCTCGGCGGGGGTCATGATCGCGCCGTTGCGCGCCGGCGCCGTGGCGTTCTCCGCGATCGCCGGCGTCGGCGAGCTGATCGCGATCCTGATCGTGCACGACGCCAATTTCCTGCAGCACGCGGGGACGGTGCTGGTCTACACCGCCGCGACGATCTGCGTCATCCAGTACCTGCACGCCCGCTTCGTGAGCCTGGTCGCGCACGAAGTGCAGCTGCTCGAACAACGCGAGCTGATCGGCCTGCTGCTGAAGGATTTCGAGGAGACCGCCAGCGACTGGCTCTGGGAGACGAGTCCCGAAGGTCGGTTCACGCACGTGTCGGAGCGTCTGGCGCAGGTGGCGGCGCTGCCGATGGACGTGCTGCAGGACCTCTCGCTGCTCGCCGTCGCCGCCGCTGCAGCCGCCCGAGGTCATGCCGCGGCAGATCAGCTGCTCGATTGCCACGCGCAGCACCTGCCGTTCCGCGATCTCGTCCTGCCGGTGCAACTCCGCGGGACCGAGCACTGGTGGTCGCTGACCGGCAAGCCGATCTACGACGGCCAATCGACGTTCATCGGCTATCGCGGCGTGGGTACCGACGTGACGGCGGCGCGGCACTCCGAGGACCGGCTCGCCTACCTCGCCTGCTATGACAGCCTCACCGACCTGTCCAACCGCGTCATGTTCCAGGACAAGCTGCGGCAGGTCTGCGACGAGGGCAAGCCGTTCGCGCTGCTGAGCCTCGATCTCGACGGCTTCAAGTCGGTCAACGACACGCTCGGCCACGCCGCGGGCGACGCGTTGCTGCGCGCCGTGGCGCGGCGCATCCGCAACTGCGTGCGCGAACACGACGTGATCGGCCGGCTCGGCGGCGACGAGTTCGCCATCCTGCAACCTGCCGCCGATGCCGCCCACGCCGCCGAGCTGGCGCGACGCATCGTCGAGAGGGTGAGCGAGGTCTACAACATCGATGGCTGCACGGCCGGCATCGGCGTCAGCATCGGCATCATGATGCCGACCGGCGCGGGCGAGAGTCCCACCGAGCTGCTGAAGGGCGCGGACCTCGCCCTGTATCGCGCCAAGGCCGAGGGACGCGGGACGTGGCGCTTCTTCGACAGCGAGATGGACGCTGTCGCCGAGGCCAGGCGCAGACTGCAGTCCGACCTGCGGCAGGCCCTGGAACATGACGAGTTCGCGTTGCACTTCCAGCCGATCATCAGTCTCGCCACGTCGGAGGTGGAAGTGGTCGAAGCGCTGCTGCGCTGGACGCATCCGCAGCGCGGCGCGGTGGCGCCGTCCGACTTCATCCCGATCGCCGAAGAGTCCGGGCTGATCCTGCCGATCGGCACCTGGGTGCTTCGCCAGGCCTGCCGGCAGGCGATGCTGCTTCCCGACAGCGTACGCGTCGCGGTCAACCTCTCGCCGGCGCAGCTTCGAGATCCGCGCCTGCTGAGCATCGTCGACGAGACGTTGCGCGAGACCGGCCTGGCACCGGGACGCCTCGAGCTCGAGATCACCGAGACGATCTTCCTCGACGCCAGCACGACCGTCCTGGCCACGCTGCACGCGCTGCACGCGCGCGGGATCCACGTCGCACTCGACGATTTCGGAACCGGCTACTCGTCGCTGTCCTACCTGCGGTCGTTCTCGTTCAACAAGGTCAAGATCGACCGCTCCTTCGTGCGCGACCTCGGCGACAGCGCGGAGGCGAACGCGATCGTCAAGGCGATCACCGGGATGGCCGATAGTCTCGGCATCGGAACCACCGCCGAGGGCGTGGAGAGCCAGGCACAGCTCGACCTCCTGCGCGGCAGCGGCTGCGCGCAGGTCCAGGGCTTCCTGTTCAGCCGCGCCATGCCGATCGGCAGCATCGTGCGGCTGATCTCGGAGCGGAGCCGGCTCGACCGGGGCGAGCTGGGAGCCGGGCGCTGGTCAGGCGCCACCCTCGCGGATGCCGCCCGATGAGGCGCGAGCGAGCGGCGCGTCCGGAAGCGACCGAGCGGCGATGCGCCGGGTCGCGATGAGGTCTCGCAGATCGTCGTCGTGACGGTCCAGGCTCGATCGCGGATGCTTTGACGGCGCCTGGGGTCATGTTATCTCGTGTCCGGAAGGATATCGCTGATGATGAGACCCTGTCGTGAATGATCAAGATCCGCGCTCGACGCATATCCTCGTCGTGGAAGACGATGATCTTCAGCAGGAGGTGCTCCGTTCCAGCCTGACCTGGCACGGCTACCGCACCGAGGCGGTATCGAGCGGCCTGGACGCGGTCTGCAAGGTGCGGCACGGCGGCTACGACCTGCTGCTGATCGACTATCATCTCTCGGACATAGACGGGCTGGCGACGGCGAGGCTGATCCGCGACCTCAGGGGGATGGCGGCGCGTCCGGTGTTGATCGCCCTGACCGGGGCCCCGGATCAGCTCGAGGCCCTGCAGGCGCAGCACGGCCAGCCGTTCGACCGGGTGATCGCCAAGCCGGCCAGTCTGCCGGCCCTGATCTCCAGCATTCAACGCGAACTCGGCGGCATGCGCGACCGCGTCATGCCATGGGAGACCGACTTGCCTGAGCACAACAAGAAAATCCTCGAGCCGCTGGATCCCTGCAAGCCGCGCATCCTGGTGGTGGAAGACGACGACATCCAGCAGTTCGTCCTGCAGCACGCCCTGGAGCGGCTCGGCTACGAGGTCGGCCTCGCTTCCGACGGCGTGGCGGCGGTGCGGATGGCGCGCGCCCGCGACTACGATCTGGTGATGATCGATTACCTGCTTCCCGACATCGACGGTCTCGCCACCGCGAAGCTGATCCTCGATCCCCTCGACGAGGATCATCGTCCGAGGATGATCGCGATGACCGTGGCACCCAGTCGGCTGAGCGGCCGGGAAGCCGAGACCGGCCCGCTGTTCGACGAGGTGGTCGCGAAGTCGCCGGACCTGCCGGCGCTCATCACCGTGGTGAAACGCCATCTGGCCGCGCCGTCGATGCGATCCTGCTGAGCCGGCCGAAGGCGGATCGGCCCGATCCTGCTCTCCGGCCTCGACGTGCCGAGCGTCCGGCAGGCGCAGCAGCTCAAGGTCGAGCGGGTCGGGCTCCGGCGCGTGGCGGGAGGGTCGCGATCATCGCGCCGACAGCACGGACTTTCGCCGAACAGATCGAGGAGTGTCGCATGGCAGGGACGGAGCCTCTGGCGAGGCCGCTCACGCAGGATGCGCCGGTCGACGCGGTCGATCGCGCGGCGGCCGCACCGGCAACACAGGGCGCCGCGGACGACGCGGCCGGGTGCGGATCGCACCTGCCGATCCGCGATGCGGTTGCTTTCGACGGGGTCGCCGCGATCCTGCCCGCGGACGCGATCCTGACCTACCTGCGGACGCTGGGCGCGCGCGGCACGACCCTGCTGGAGGAGCTGCGCGAGCAGAGCCGCCCGGCGGATGCCATCTCGACGATCGAGGTCGGCAAGCCGTTCCCCCGCCCCGAGATCCTCGTCAGGCAGGCGCACAAGCTGGCGGGCAGTGCCGGCATGCTGGGCTTCCAACGCCTCGCCTTCGTGGCGAGCCGCTTCGAGCAGGCGCTCGAGCAGGCCTCGGCCGACGGCGCCGCCCTCGGCGAGCGTCTCGACGTCGTGATCGAGGAGTCCCTGGTCGAGATGCGACGACGCACGCGGACGCACGGAAGCTGATCGGTCGCCGGAACCCGGACGACGCTTCTCGGCGGCGTGCTAGCGCGCCGCCTGCGCCGGAGCGTCGCCGGCACCGCTGGTGAACGCGTTCCAGGAACTCACCGCGTAGCTCGCGGTGCGCGCGCACACCGTGTAGACGCGCCAGGCGTAGGCGTGATGTGCCCGGTCGAGCCGCACCAGCGCCGCGCTGACGTCGAGGTAGCCTGCGTAGAGCTCGGCCGGCGTGCCGTCGCGCGCCGCGACCTCGAGGAAATAGCGCACCGGCAGCGACGCCCCCGGAGCGGACCAGACGATCTCGATGCGTCCATCCATGTCGGGAGCGACCACGACGCCGTCGCGCGGCGCGACCGCGCCGGCGGGACGCAGCACGTCGCTCCGCTGCCGACCGGAGGCCGGCGATCCGCCGACGGCCGCGGGGCCGTCCAGCTTCTGCGCCGCCGCCGGCAGCCCGTTGGACGCCGCGAGACGGAACCAGGCGCGCGCCAGCTCGGGGTTGCGCGGCACGCCGTCGCCGTCGCTGTAGAGCAGGGCGAGGTTGTACTGCGCGCGACGGTTGCCGCGCACGGCAGCGCGTGCGTACCATTCCGCGGCGGCGCCGGTGTCGTGGGCGGTGCCGCGGCCGCTGTCATCCATCACCGCGACGTTGAACTGCGCCGCCGGATCGCCCGCCGCGGCGGCCTTCCGGAACCAGCGATAGGCCGCGGTCGCATCCTCCGGGCCGCCCTCGCCGAGATCGTCGAGCAGCCCGAGCTGGAACGCCGCCTCGGCGTTGCCGGCGCGCGCCAGTGGCAGCCACAGCTGCCGTGCCCGGCTGAAGTCGTGCGCCGTATCGGCGCGCCTGGCCTCGTCGACCGGATCCGCACGCGCCGCTGCCGCGAGTCCGAGTGCGGCGCAGGCGATCAGCAACGGCCGTCGCGACCGCGCCGCGGGCGGCCTGCGGATCAGCGCCAGGTGATCTCGACGCGTCGGTTGCGCGGCTCGGCCACATCGGCGGCGGTGGAGACCGGCGGGTCGGTGACGCCCTTCGCCAGCACCTGGAACCGCTCGACCGGAATGCCGCGTGCGACCAGGCCGCGCACCACGTTGTCCGCCCGGCTCTGCGACAGCCTGAGGTTGGCCGAGGGAGAGCCGAGCAGGTCGGTGGAACCCGCCACGATCATGACCACGGGCTTGCCCTCGTTGTACAGGCGCGACGCCTTGTCGAGGAGCTTGAGATCCTGCTCGCGGATCCTGCTGCTGCCGTTGTCGAAATACAGGTCGAGCGCGTCGGGAGCCTTCGCCGGCGCGGCGGCGGGCGTCGTGGCGGCAGACTTGTCCTGTGCCGCGGCAGGCAGGACGCCGCCGCCGAGGATGAGCAACCCGACCGTGATCCGCTGCAAGCGCCGTGACGTCATGATTGCCTCCCCGATGGTGTTGATGGATCGGACCGATCGTCGTGCGAGCCGATGGAGATCAGGATCCCGCCCGGCCTGGGAAGCGAGGCATCGTCCGACACGGCGAGCTTGCGGATCTGGGTCGAGCGCGGCAGCAGGCGCTGCGCCACCGCGCGGGCCGCCTGCTCATCCTGGGCGAAGTAGTAGCCCAGGGTGGAATGCCCGGTGACCTCGCCCAGCGCCACCGGGCCGTCGGCCGGCACGCCGGCCGCGCGCAGCCGTTCCAGCAGCCGCATCGCCTGCGCCTGCGCCGCACCGTCGCCGCGGCCGTAGCGCACGGTGACGCGCAGGCCGGCCTCGTCGGGCGGCGTCGCGGTGACGGATGGGGCAGCGTCCGGGAGCGCCGACCGCGCGACGGGTGCCGCGACCGCGACGTCGCGGTGCGTCTCCGGCCGGGCGGTCGCGGATCGGGCGGATGCTGGCGGCGGCACGGTCCGGTCCGCCGTCGCGGCCGATCCCGGGCCCGCGGCCGCGTCGGCGCGCGGCAGATCGTGCCCCGGTTCCGGATCGGGCAGCACGATCAGCCCGCCGGCGGGCGGCAGAGTGATCACGGAGTGCCGCGTCACGCCCTGCTCCGGCGGTGCCACGGCCACCATCCAGGCGATCGCGGACGCGACCGACAGCAGCGCCGCGAACGTCAACCCGGCCGTGGCGCGGGTTGCCCGCCGCTCCTGCGGGCTGCGTCGCGACAGGCGGATCGGCCCGAGCTGCGGGGGACTGCGCCAGGGCGAGCCGCCTGCCGTGGCTGCCGCGAACGCCGGCGCCCTCGGCTCCTGCGAAGCAACGTGCCGCGGCGGCGATGCGACGGCCCGCATGCCGCCATGTCCGGCCGTCAGCCTGACATGCGCGGCGGGGTCGTGCTCCAGCGCGCCCAGACCCGCCTCCCGCAGCGCCGGCCACAGCGCCGGCGTGCCGGCGAGCAGGAAGCGCAGCACCGGGCGCCCATCGGTGCGCAGCATCGACAGCGTGACCAGCTTCAGCAGCGTACCCACCGAGAGCATCTCGGCATATTGGATGATCACCGCCAGCGGACGGCCGACGTTCCGCCCCGCGGTCATCGCCTTGCGGATCGCCTCGTCGAGCAGCGACAGCCGCGCCACCGGCGCCGTCATGGTCGCGGTCGCGAAGCCGGCCTGCTGCAGCTGATCGAGAACGTTGAACAGCTGTTCGACCGCCACGCCCTCGATTCCCGTTATTACAACGAAATCTTGGCCACCAAGTAATGCGGACAATACCGGCTCGGAGATGTCACGGTCGCCGTGCACCGGGCACGGATATGGCGCACACAGCGAACCTGCGGCCGTAAGCCCGTCCGTCTCATGTACCATATCGTCCATTTCCAACAGCATAACGCGGCTCGCGGGCGAAAGTGCGGCGCGCCAGGATCAAATCGTCGTAATTTTGCGACGATTGTTCCGGATCAATCACGTCCGCGCCGCGCGCCTCGCCTCTATTGTCGCGCTCGCGCGCCGCGGGCTCACGACACGGCTCGCGTCGCGTCGCGACCGGGTTTCGTCATGCCGCGCGCCGGCCGCGTCACGGTCACTTTGCCGTTTAACTAGAACCGACGGCGCGATCCCGGCTTGTCGCGTCGGACCTGAGGGACGGGCGCTGCCGCATGAACTCCAACAGCTTGCTCTGGATCACCACGATCATCATGGCCGCCGGAGGCTTGCTGATCCTCCTGGTCGGCAAGCGGCGCACGCCGTCGGAGGAGATGCAGACCGTGCTGCACGGCATCGTGCCGCTGATCGCCGCCTGCTCCTACCTGGCCATGGCCACCGGGCAGGGTCTGGTGCTGCTGCCGGCAGGCGCCGGGGCCACGCGTATCTTCTACTACGCCCGCTACGTCGACTGGAGCTTCACCACTCCGCTGCTGCTGCTCTCCCTGTCCCTGACCGCGATGCATGCCGGCCGCAAGCGGGCCGGCGCGATCACCGGCATGGTGCTGGCCGACGTGATGATGATCGTCACCGCCTTCGCGTTCGGCGCCTCCGAGACCCCCTGGATGAAATGGACCTGGTTCATCATCTCCTGCGCGGCCTTCCTCGGCGTCTACTACGTCATCTGGATCTCGGCGCTGCAGGCCAACGCCCTGGAGCGCGCGGACGTGCGCGCCAGCTACCGCCGCAACGCCTCGATCCTGTCGATCCTGTGGCTGATCTATCCGCTGGCGCTGGCGCTGTCGCCGGACGGGCTGAACGTGATCAGCGACGCCGCCGGCGTGCTGTTCATCGCCGTCCTCGACGTGCTGTCCAAGGTGGCCTACGGGCTGCTGGCCACGGTATCGGACGCCAGGTCGACCGAACTCGATCTCGCCGAGCGCGCGGGCACGCCGCCGCTGCGCGCGGCAGCCTGAGGCACGCGGCGGCCGCTGACGGCCGTCGGACCCCGAGGAGGCACATGCGGCAGGTCGAGTACCGTTTCGGCATCGAGGAAGAATATTTCCTCGCCGACGCCGACACTCGCGGCACGCCCTCACCCTCGGCGGCGCGGGCGTTCCACGCCGACGCCGGCGCTCATCTTCCCGGAACCGGACGCGAGGTGCTGCAGAACCAGGTCGAGGTCTGCACGGCGCCGGGCACGGAGGCCGCCGCGGCGCGGCAGCGGCTGTCGTTGCTGCGCGCGCAGCTGGCCGGGATCGGGCGCGCGCACGGGCTGCTGGTGTTCGCGTCGGGAACCCATCCGCTGGCCTGCTGGCCGGACCAGGCGCAGAGCGAGGGCGAGCGCTACGACCGCATGACCGAGGAGTACGGCATCCTCGCCTGCCGCAACATGGTCCGGAGCGCCGGGTGGAGCTGATGCGGCGGATGCTGCCGTACGTGCCGATCTTCCTGGCGCTGTCGGCATCCTCGCCGTTCTGGGAGCGTCGCCCGACCGGGCTCGCCGCCTACCGGATGGCGGCGTATCGGGAATGGCCGCGCTCGGGGCTGCCGGACCTGATGGACGCTGCGGAGTACGAGCGCTACCTGCGGGTGATGACGGGGTCGGGTGCCATTCCCGACGCGAGCTACCTGTGGTGGGCGCTGCGGCCGTCGATGCACTACCCGACCCTGGAGCTGCGCGTCTGCGACAGCTGCGTCCGCGTCGAGGACGCGGTGGCGATCGCGGCCCTGTATCGCTGCACGCTGCGCATGCTCGACCGCAGGCGCGAGCTGCATGCCGGCCTCACCGGCGCGTCGCGCGCGATCGCCAGCGAGAACCTCTGGCGAGTGCAGCGCGACGGGGTGCGCGCCACCCTGCTCGACGAGGAAGCCTGCGCCGCGGTCCCGCTGGCGCGGCAGCTAGGGACGCTGACCACCGCCGTGGCGGAGGACGCCGCGGCGCTCGGCTGCGAGGCGGAACTGCGGGCGGTGCAGCGCATCGCCGCACGCGGCAGCGGTGCGGACCGGCAGCTGGAGACGTATCGCCGCGCCCTCGCGCATCGGCCCGATCGCGAGGCGGCGCTGCGCGACGTGGTGGACTGGCTCGCGGCCGCGAGCGAGGGCGTGGCCGCCGAGGTGCGGTGACCTGACGCCGGAGGTGCCGCGACGCCTCACCGCGCGGTCGACGGCCGGGTCCAGCGGCGCAGCTCGGCGGGTGCGGCGACCGGGGCCGCGCGCGCCAGCATCCCCGGAATCGAGCTTCCGACCAGGCCGGCCGCCATGCGGACGGCCGCCACCGGAAGCCGCTGACGCCGCCTCGGCCGCGCCAGCATGCCGGCCAGCATCCCGGCCAGCATCACCGGCGGCGCCGCCAGCGTCGCCGCACCCAGCGCGCCGGCGCCGAGCAGCCCGGCGAGCAACGCGTCGCGGTTGCGGCTGGTCCAGAATTCGCTGCGCGTGCCCTTCACCTTGTCGCCGAAGCGGCCGTCGATGCCCGGATCGCCGGGCACCGGATCGTACAGGTTGCCCTGCGGCGTCGCGGGGGCCTCGCCGTCGAGCTGCTTGTCCCACATCGACGCGGCACTGCGGTCGAGCAGCCCGGGCGCCAGCGCCTGGCCCAGCGCCATCTGCGCGGTGGAGCGGCCGACCCAGATCTCGCGCCGACGGTGCTTCGCCGCGAACAGGATCGCCGCCGCGCACAGACGCGGGTCGAACACCGGGGAGGGGGCGGTCTGCCGCTGGCCGGTATGGTTGCGTGCCCAGTCGAACTGCGGCGTGTTCACCGCCGGCAGGTAGACGACGGTGAGCTGGATCGCGTTCAGCCCGTCATGGATCAGCTCGCTGCGCAGGCTGTCGGTGAAGCCGCGCACGGCCGCCTTGGCGCCGCAATAGGCCGACTGCAGCGGTGCGGAGCGGATGCCCAGCCCCGAGCTGACCTGGATGATGGTGCCGCGGCGGCGCGGGCTCATGTGCCGCAGCGCCGCCAGCGTGCCGTGCACCTGGCCGAGATAGGTGACCTCGGTCACCCGTCGATACTCGTCCGGCGTGATGCTGCGCGCGGGACTGACCACGGTCGCCATCGCGTTGTTCACCCAGGCCTCGATCGGGCCGAGCTCGAGCTCGAACCGCGCCGCGGCCGCGTCCATCGCCTCGGCGTCGGCGACGTCGGCGGCGATCCCGAGGGCGGTGCCGCCGAGGCCGCGCAGCTCCGCCTCAGTGGCACGCAGCCGATCCTCGTCGCGCGCGATCAGCCCGATCGACCAGCCCTCGGCGGCGAAGGCGAGCGCCGTCGCCCTGCCGCTCCCGACCGTGCCCCCGGTCACCACCACGACCTTGTCGCCCTTCTTGATCTTGGCCGCCATCACAGCA
>CAXTNB010000009.1:0-10289 GCA_964245385.1 uncultured Acetobacteraceae bacterium
GATCAGGAATTCACGATACTCGGCTCGAAGCCGTATCATCGAAAGGGCATGGAGTTCCTGAAAGAAGTCCTGATACAGAACGACAACGCGGGCTACCCTCATGATGGATCATCGCGACATGCGGTGAAGCGGCCTGCATTCGCTGGCCGCGTCGGTGGTCGCCATGCGAGCAGCGTCGTCACGTCGAAGGCGGCTGGTCGACGGGCAGCGACCGGTGCAGGGTGGTTCGGCGTGAACACCGGATCGAGCCATGACCGAGATCGCCCCGCTGCCGGACGACCTGCTGATCAACGCGGCTGACGAGGTGCGCATCCGGCAGGACCTCACCCTGACCGCGCTCGGCAGGCGTCCGGCCGACCTGGCACTGCGTGTCGGCCGCCTGCTCGACGTGCACACGCGGCGCTGGCTCGAGGACCAGGAGATCGTCATCAAGCGACGGCGCATCGCCTGGGTCGGGCCCGCGGGAACCTATGCCGGCGAGGTCGCGCGTCGCGCGCACCGGCCGGGGCTGTCGGCGGTGCCGGGCTTCGGCGAGGTGCACAAGCATATCGAGAGCTCGCACCTCACCCCCGAGCACGAGGCGGCGCTGGTGCTGCCGCGCGGCAACAGCTGGACCTGCGAGGCCAGCCACGAGCTGTCCAACGTCAACGGGCCCGGCAACCTCGCCTTCTGGCTGCAGGCGCGCCGGCAGGGCTCGCCGCTCAAGATCTTCCCGCTGCCCGGCTCGGCGGTGCCGCCCACGGCGTACGAGAGCGGCGGCGGCTATTTCGCCCAGGCCGAGCAGGACGCGTTCCTCGCCGAGAGCCTGATGGTCGCCGGGCTGGACGAGGTGATGGACTGGCCGGCGGTGTGGAACCCCGAGACCCCGTCCTACGACCGGCTCTGGGGCATGATCGAGGCGACCTTCGCCCGCCGCGGCGTGGTGGAGGGCCACGCCGCCGGGCTGCGCGACCGCGCCGGCATCAGCGCCTTCGCCGCCGCCGGCCTCGCCTCCGACCACGAGGCGCTGGCGGCGGACGAGGTGATGGACAAGCTCGCCGCCGGCCTGTTCGTGGAGCTGCGGCCGCACTCGGTCGAGGCGGTGATCCCCCGGCTGCTCGCAGACGGGCTGGCGGACTGGTCGCAGCTGGCGCTGACCACCGACGACCGCAGCGCCAGCGACACGCTGCGTGACGGCGCCAGCGACCACAACGTGCGCGTCGCCATCCGCGCCGGGCTGGCGCCCGAGATCGCGATCCAGTGCGTCACCATCAATCCGGCCCGCCACATGCGGCTGACCCCCTGGGTCGGCAGCCTCTCGCCCGGACGCTTCGCCGACATCGTGCTGCTCTCCGACCTGGCCACGATCGACATCGCCGAGGTCTGGGCGGACGGGCAGCAGGTCTCCGAGCGCACGCGCTTCATCGGCCGCACGCCATCCATCGCCTGGCCGGACTGGGCCACGCACTCGATCCGTCTCGGCCGCCGCATCGAGGCGACGGACTTCGCGATCGCCGCCGCGCCGGGGCGCCACAGCATGCAGGCGGCGGTGCTGCGGCCGTTCCACTGGACCGACGGCTTCCTGACCGAGACCCTGGCGGTGCGCGACGGGCTGGTGCAGCGCGATCCGGACCGGAGCATCACCAAGTTCGCCATCGTCGACCGCTATTCCGGCCAGGGCGGCGTCTCGCGCATGTTCTGGCGCGGCTGCGGACCGCGCACGCCCGGCACGGCGCTGGCCTGCTCGGTGGCGCACGACCAGCACAACGTCTGGGTGGTCGGCTCCTGCGACGCCGCGATGGCGACGGCGGTCAACCAGATCGCCGCCCAGCAGGGCGGCTGGGCGCTGGTGCGCGACGGCGCCGTCGTCGCCACCGTGCGCTACGAGATCGGCGGCCTGATGACGGCGCGCCCGGCCGACGCGCTCGACGCCGAGATGCAGGCGCTCTACGCCGCCGCCGAGAGCGTCGACTGGATGTACGAGCCGACCTTCCATGCCCGCTGGTTCCCCGGCTTCCCGGAGCGACTGATCTTCGCGACCCTGACCTGCGCGCCCTGGCAGTGGGTGCTGGTCGCGCCGCACGAGCGGGCGCCGCAGGGCTTCGTCAACGTGCAGACCGGCGAGACCCACCCGGTGGTCTGGTAGGACCCGGTCCGGCGCTCACTCGAGGTTGGTATGCCTCGCGCGCATCGCGTCCTCGCTCTCGCCCAGGCGGTCGGCGAGCTGCGAGACGAGATATTCCGAGAACATGAACTGGATCGCCTCGAAGGCGCTGCCCATGGTGAACGGCGAGGGGTCGCTGGAGGGCCGCGCCATGGTGCGCGCGGGGATCAGCACCACGCGGTCGGCGAGCGGCGCGAGGGCGGCGGCCGGCTCGGCGGTCAGCAGCACCACCCGTCCGCCCGCCTGCCGGACGATCCGCATCAGCGCCGCGGTGGTCTCGAGCGCGCCGGGGCCGGCGCTGGTGAGCAGCAGGTCGCCGGCCAGCAGCGGCGGCGTGGTCATGTCGCCGACGACGTGGACGGGGAGGCCGAGATGGAACAGGCGCATCGCGAGTGCGCGCATCATCAGCCCCTCGCGGCCGAGCGCGTGCAGCGCGATTCGACGCGCGGCGCGCAGCTCGCCGATCAGGGCGTCGAACGCGGCCGCATCGACCGCGCCCGCGATCGCCTCCAGCTCGCGGCAGGCGGATCGGGTCCAGGCGCTGAAGCCGGTGTCGCTCATGACGATTTCCTCTGGCGCGGCGCGGCGAGGCGCTTCCAGGACGGCAGCTGGCGACGCAGCAGCCCGACCGCGGCGACCGCGACCAGCGTGGCGCCCCAGATCGTCAGGGTCAGGAATTCGCTGAAGCCGAGCAGGTTGAAGGCGGTCGAGATCAGCTGCAGGATGGCGAGCGCGATCAGCAGCCCGCTGACCTTGCCGAAGCCGCCCATCGGATCGACCCCGCCGAGCACGCCGGCCAGGACGGTGACCAGCAGGAAGCTCTCGCCGTAGTTGGCGTTCGCCGAGTTGAAGCGCGACATCATGATCACCCCCGCCATGCCGGCGAGCAGCCCCGACATCGCGTAGATCCGCACCAGCAGCCAGCGCGTGTCGACGCCGGAGTAGCGCACCGCGGGAGCGTTGGAGCCGATCATCGCCACCAGGTTGCCGAACGGCGAGCGGTTGAGCACGACCGCGACCGGCCACGCCACCAGCAGCAGCACGATGAGCGCCACCGGCACGCCGAGGATGCTGGCGTTGCCGAGGAACAGCACCAGCGGCGGGAAGCCCGAGATCACGCCGCCATGCGTGAGGCCGACGCTGAGCCCCTTGATCATCGTCATTGTGCCGAGCGTGGTGAGGATCGGCGAGACGTCGAGGAAGCCGATGACCAGACCGTTCAGCGCGCCGATCATGGTCGCGATCAGCAGCCCGACGAGGAGTGCGCCGACCTGGCACGGGACGGCGAGCGCCGACGGTGCCGAGGGGATCACGTCGAGCAGCAGGTAGCCGGAGGCGAGCGCGCTGAAATCGGCGACCGCGATGATGGAGAGGTCGAGGCCGCCGGAGAGCAGCGCCACCATCATCGCGAGCGACAGCAGGCCGAGCTGCGGGACCTGCAGCGCCATCGAGCGGAGAGAGCCGGCGGTGAACAGGTTGCCGCCGACCAGCCAGCCGAACAGCACCACCAGCAGGAACAGCAGCAGCAGCAGTCGCCGGTTGGTGCCGCTGACCCGGCCGGCGAGCAGGCCCGCGAACGGCGTGGCGCGCGACGGCAGGGCCGCGGCGCGGCGTGGCGGCGCTTCGCTCACGAGGCGGCGGCCGCGATCACGCGCCGGGTGGCGGCGCGCTGGCGACGCCGTTCCCAGGAGATCGTCGACACCGCGACCAGGATCACGGCGCCGTCGAAGAACTGCGTCCAGTACGAGGAGACGCCGACCAGGATGAGGCCGTTCTCCATGATCGCCAGCACGGCGACGCCGAGGATCATGCCGAGCACCGAGCCCTGGCCGCCGGTGAGGCTGGCGCCGCCCAGCACCACCGCGGCGAGCACGTTCAGCTCGCGCCCCACGAGCACGTTCGGCGCGATCGACTGCGCGAGCTGGCCCTGCACCAGCGAGGCGAGGCCGGAGACCAGGCCCATGTAGCCGTAGACGACGAGGTTCAGCCGGAACGCGTTGAAGCCGACGCGCGCGGCCGCCTCGCCGTTGCCGCCGAGCGCGTAGATCTGCCGGCCGATGCTGGTGCGGTTCAGCAGCAGCCACGACGCGGCGAAGCAGACGAACAGCCCGATGATCTGCGCGTTCAGCACGTAGGGGTTCTGCGCCCGGTCGGTGTAGACGACCCAGGAGAACGCGTCGAGGAACCAGTCCGGCAGGCTGAACAGCTGGTTGCCGTGGCTGAGGAACATCAGCAGCCCGAAATAGACGTTCAGCATCGCGATCGACACGATGATGCTGGACAGCCTCAGCGTGCTGATCAGCACCGCGTTGAGCAGCCCGAGCAGCAGGCCGGAGCCGAGGCCGAGTGCCAACAGCAGCGGCCAGCCGCCGTGCCACCGTATCACCAGCACCATCGCGACGTACTGGGCGACGGACGCGATCGCGGTGAACGAGATGTCGATCCCGCCCGAGATCAGCACCACCAGCAGGCCGGCGGCGCACATGCCGGCGAACGACGACGCGGTCAGCAGGTCGAGGATGTTCTGCGGCTTCAGGAAGCGCGGGCTGGCGAGCGAGAGTGCGACCACCAGCAGCGCCGCGACCACCAGCAGCCGGAACTCGTGGGTGCGGCGGAACGCCCTAAGCATCGACGAGCTGCCGCAGCGCGTCCTCGGAACTCGCCGACGGCACGATCTCCCCGGTCATGACGCCCTCGCGCATCACCAGCACCCGGTCGGTGTGGTAGAACACCTCCGGGATCTCGTCCGAGATCATGACGACCGCGAGCCCGTGCGCCGCCAGCGCGTGCACGATGGCGTAGATCCCGTCCTTGGCGCCGATGTCGACGCCGACCGTCGGGCTGTCGAGGATGAGCAGGCTCGGGTGCGTCGCCAGCCACTTCGCCAGCACGACGCGCTGCTGGTTGCCGCCCGACAGCGTGCCCACGGCATTGTCCGGATCGGCGGTCTTGATGCCGAGCTCGCTGATCCCGTGCGCGACCGTCGCCGCCCGACGCGCCGCCGGGATCAGCCCGAAGCGGGCGCGAAGCCGGTCGAGCACCGAGAGCGTGATGTTGTCGGCGATCGACTGCTGCATCACCAGGCCGAGCGACAGCCGATCCTCGGAGACGTAGGCGATGCCGCGCCGGATCGCCTCGCTGGTGTCGTGTCGCGACAGCGTCTCGCCGCGCACGCGTATCTCGCCCTGGTCCGGCGGGTTCATGCCGAACAGCGACAGCGCCAGCTCGGTGCGGCCGGAGCCGAGGCGCCCGGTGATGCCGACGATCTCGCCCGCCCGCACCTCGAGATCGATGTCGCGGTAGTCGCCGGTGCGCGACAGCCGGCTGACGGAGAGCACGGGAGGCCCGAGGGCACGCGCGGCGTCGCGGGTCCGGTAGGCGAAGGTCTTGCCGGTCATCAACTCGCCGAGCCGGTCGCCGGTCATGCCGGAGGCGGCGTACGTGCCGACCTTCTCGCCGTTGCGCAGCACGGTGACGCGGTCGGCGATCTCCAGCACCTCGTCGAGACGGTGGCTGACGAACATCACCGCGATGCCGCGCCGCTTGAGCGCGATCGCCAGTGCCAGCAGCGCGTCGACCTCGCGCCGGGTCAGCGACGCGGTCGGCTCGTCCATGATCACGAGCCTCGCGTCGGCCGCCATGGCGCGGCAGATCGCGACCAGCTGCCGCTGCGCGATCGGCAGGTCGGCGACGAAGGCGTCGAGATCGAGCGACACGCCGATCCGCGCGATCGCCGCCGCCGCGGTCTCGCGCATGGCGCGGCGGCGCACCAGGTGCAGGCCGCGATGCAGCCCGACCGCGACGTTCTCCGCCACCGTCAGGTTGGTGAACAGCGACAGGTCCTGGTAGATCACCTGTATGCCGCGACGGATGCTGTCCGCCGGTGTCAGGTGGTGCACCGCCTCGCCGAGGATGGCGATCTCGCCGCCCGGCTCGGGCGGCTGCACGCCCGAGATGATCTTGATCAGCGTCGACTTGCCCGACCCGTTCTCGCCGGCGATGCAGTGGATCTCGCCGACCTCGACCGATAGGTCGACGTCCTCGAGCGCCGCGACGCCGCCGAAGCGCTTGGAGATCGCGCGCAGGTCGAGGAAGCTGCCCATCGGCCGGACCGGACGCCGCGGCGCCTGCGCCGGACGCTACAGCCCCTGGGCGATCAGCCCGTCGACGGTCTGCTTGTTGATCGTCAGGGTGCGGTCGACGCTGATCAGCTTGCCGGCCACGTCGACGCGGGCCTTGCCGAGCCCGGGGATCTCCATGCCGTCCTGGAACGTCGCCTTCTTCAGGGTCAGGCTGGCGACCGCCACCATGGCGTAACCGGCATCCTTGGGGCTCCAGACGAAGCACTCGCGGACGGAGCCGTTCATCAGCAGCGGCTTTACCTGCGAGGGGATCGCCGTGCCGAGCACCGCGATCTTGTTCTGCAGATGCCGCTGGTGCAGCACGTTGCCGGCGCCGATCGCGCCGTTCGAGCCGAAGCCGATCACGCCGCGCACGTCGGGGTAGGCCTGCAGCGTGTTGCGCATCACCTGCTCGGCGGTGTCGACCTCGTCGGCGCCGGGAAAGCGCGCGGTGGCGAGCTTCATGCCCGGGAAGTGCGCCTGCTGGTAGGCGATCGCGGCGTCGGCCCACTTGTTGTGCAGCGGCGTGGTCAGCGTCCCGACCATCAGGATGTACTCGCCCTTGCCCCCCATGAAGCCGGCGAGCGCCTTCATCTGGGTCTCGCCGAACGCGGTGCTGTCGATCATCTCGACGTCCCAGGTGCGGTTGTCCTGGTTCGGGCCCTCCTGGGTGATGACGACGATGCCGGCATCCTGCGCGCGCTGCAGCACCGGGCCGAGCACCTTCACGTCCAGCGGGATCAGGCCGATCACCTGGACCTTCTTGGCGATCAGGTCCTCGACCATCGAGACCTGCTGCGCCGGATCGACGTGCGCCGGGCCGATCATGGTCGCGTCGAGGTCGAACTTCTTGCCGCCCTCGGTGATGCCCTGGCTCACCAGGTTGAACCAGGGGATGCCGATGATCTTGGCGACCGTCACCATCTGCGCGTCCGGAGCGGCGCGGGCGCCGAGCGGCCAGCCGGCCACGCCGATCGCGGACGCCGCAGCCAGTCCCTTCAAGGTGTCACGCCGCTTCATCGTGTGCTCCCCCGCCGCAGGCTCTTTCCGAGCCGTCGCTGTTGGCATGATCATCAGGCAGCCGGCGCCGGAAGTAAACGGGCACCCATGGCCACGCAGCGCCTCATCCCCCCTCGGCGCTCGACCCCGTCGTCACGTTGGACATGAAGATGGCGGCGACCGAGATGCTCAGCGACATCAGGGCGGCGATGAAGAACACGTCGATGTAGGCCAGCGTCGAGCTCTGGCTCTCCAGCAGCTGGAACACCTGGCCCGGCGCCTGCTGCACCGCCTGCGCCGCCGCACTGCCGTAGCTCATGGCGGCCTGCTGCACCTGCTGCAGCAGCACGTTGTAGGGCTGGTTGGTCGGGTCGAGGTTCTGCACCAGGTGGGCCTGCCTGATCTGCTGGTGGTCGGTGACGAGCGCGTTGCCGATCGAGATGCCGACGCCGCCATAGACGTTGCGCGCCATGGTGAACAGGCTCGCCGCGTCTCCCTTCAGCTCCGGCGGGATGGTGGAATAGGCGCTCGCGCTGAGCGGCACGAAGAGCAGGGCGAGTGCCGCCGTCTGCCCGGCGCGGAACAGCGCCACGTGGTAGAAGTCGAGGTCCGGGACGAGGTCCATCGAGTAGTAGCAGGAGGCGCCGAGGGCCAGGCCGCCGCACAGGATGACCCACTTGACCGGCACGACGTTCATCACCTGGCCCACGATCGGGATCATCAGGCACAGGATGAAGGCGCCGGGCGCCAGCACCCAGCCGGCCAGCACCGGGTTGTAGCCGAGCACGTCCTGGGCGAACAGCGGCATGATGATGGAGCTCGCGTACAGCACGAAGCCCATCATCGCCATCGAGTACCAGGACAGCGCGAAGTTGCGGTCCTTGAACACGCGCAGGTTGACGACCGGGTTCCTCGCGTAGAGCAGGTAGAACGTGCCGCCCACGTAGCCGATGACGGACAGCGCGAACATGACGCGGATGAAGTCCGATGCCAGCCAGTCGTAGTCCTCGCCGCGGTCGGCGCCCAGCTCCATGCAGCCGAGCGCCAGGGCGATCAGGACCGTGCCGATCCAGTCGAAGCGCGGCGCACGGCGCTTGCGCTCCTCCATGTCGGGCGGATCCTCGACGAACTGCAGCACGCCGAAGATCGTCAGGATGCCGACCGGCACGTTGATCAGGAAGATCCAGTGCCAGCTGGTGTCGAAGGTGAGGTAGCCGCCGAGCAGCGGTCCCACCACGGGGGCGATGATGGTCGCGACCGCGGTGATCGACAGCGCCTGCTGGCGCTGCCCGGGCGGGAAGGTGTCGAGGATGATCTCCTGCTGCATCGGCTGCAGCCCGCCGCCGAACAGGCCCTGCAGCGCGCGGAACAGCAGCAGCTCGAGGAAGTTCGTCGACAGGCCGCAGGCGAGCGACATCGCCGTGAAGCCCGCGATCGAGATGAGGAAATATCTCCTGCGTCCGAGATGCTGGCTGAGCGAGGTGGAGATGGTCAGCGTGACCCCGTTCGCGACCAGGTAGGTGGTCAGGGTCCACGCCGCGTTGTCGGTGCTGACCGCCAGCGTGCCGCCGATATAGGGCAGCGAGACGTTGACGATGGTGGTGTCCACCACCTCCATGAACGCGGCCAGCGTCACCACGATCGCGATCAGGTAGAGGTTCGGCTTGCCGCCGCCCTCGCTGCCGCTCCCCGCGCTGCCGCTCCCCGCGCTGCCGCCGCCCTCGCTGCCGCTCATCGCAGGTCCACCGTGGGCTCGACCGAGGCGCCGAGCGGCAGGCCCTGCCGGGGATCGATCCCGTCATCGATCAGGATCTTGACCGGCAGCCGTCGCACGATCTTGACGTAGTTCCCGGTCGCGTTCTCCGACGGGAAGGTGGTGAAGCGGGCGCCGGCGCCCTGCTGGAGGCTCTCGACGTGCCCGTGCAGCTTCAGATTCGGGTAGGCGTCCACGTGGATGGTGACGTGCTGGCCGATCCGCATGCGGTTGAGCTGGGTCTCCTTGAAGTTCGCGACCACCCAGGTGACCGGCGAGGTCACGTAGAACACCTGCTGTCCGGGCTGCAGGTAGCTGCCGACATCCACGTTGCGCCGGGTGATCTTGCCGTCGACCGGCGCACGGATCTCGGTGTACGACAGGTTGAGTTCCGCCTGCGACAGGTTGGCCGCGGCCTGCTCGACCTGCGCCTGCCGCTGCTTGAGGGTGCTCGCGGTCGAGGCGATGTTCGGACCCACCAGCGAGGAGACTCGCAGCTCGGCCTCCATCTGCCTGGTGGTGGACTGGGCGGATACGAACTGCGCCGTCGCCTGGTCCACCGTGGTCTGCGCGGTGGCGCGCTGGTCGACCGTGCGCTGCCGGCGATATTCATGCGTCGCGTTGACCAGGTTGGCGCGCGCCTGCTCCAGCTGCGCCTCCGATTGCTCCTTGTCGGCGGGATAGCGCACGCGGGCGATCTCCAGCTCGATCTCGGCGTCGGCGAGCTGGGCACGGGCCAGGTCGAGGTTGGCGCGCGCCTGGTCGCGGGCGTCGAGGTACTGGCGCGGGTCGATCCGCAGCATCAGGTCGCCGGCACGGACGAAGCTGTTGTCGTCGACGTGGCGCTCGACGACGTAGCCGGAAACCTGCGGCGCGATGCTGACCGCGTTGCCCTCGGTATAGGCGTCGTCGGTGCTCTCCTCGTTGCGGGTCAGGAACCACCACACGATCCCGCCGATGACCACCAGGACCGTCACCACGATCAGCACGACGATCGGCCAGCGCTTCTTCTTGCCGCCGCCCTCGTCTTTCGCGTCGTCGCCTTCGGACTTCTTCCTGTCCTCGTCTTTTCCGGATCTGTCGCCGTCCCGCGCGTGATCGTCCCCGTCGTCCTCGTCGTCGCGGCTCCTCCTGCCCGGCTCGTCGTGACGCTCATGCTCGCCGACCGGCAGGTCGCGGTCCGCGCCACCGCGCCGACGCTCGGTCGGGGCAGCCTCGCGTCGCGTCGCCATCTCCTCGCCAGCGAGCTTCACACGACTATCCTGGGTGTCAG
>CAXTNB010000009.1:10299-14117 GCA_964245385.1 uncultured Acetobacteraceae bacterium
GAGTGCGTCATCGCCGCGGTCGCGGCACCAGGAGGCGTCCAGCTCCGCCAGGGCCTCGCGCAAGGCCGGCAGGAGCGGCCGATCGCCCGCCTTGCGCTGCCGTCATTTCTCGACCGTCGGCGCGTCCCTTGGCAGCAGATCGAGCTCCATCAGCTTGGCCACCAGCGTGCGCTCCACCCACTGCGCCCGCGAGCGCCCCTCGGCCTTGGCCGCCGCATCGACGGCGTCTCGAACCGCCTCCAGCGTACGGACATTTATCGCCGCGTCGCGCGCCACCATGTCCCCACGATGTGTGCGGATGGATGTTGATTGCACACGTCGAGCGCTGTCAACGAGCTTCTCGGACCACACCCGGTGACGAGGCTGGGCTCGGCGGCGAGGGTCGCCGGATGCGCCTCAGCGCGGCACGAACGGGAAGATCCGCGCGGCCGTCGCAGGCTCCCGGTCGAAGCAGGCCTCGATGGCTCGCGCCAGCGCGTTGCTCCCGAACGGCTTGGCGAGAGCGATCGCTCCGGAGGGGAGGGGTCCCATCGCTTCGATGTGGCCGGTCGCGAGCAGCACGGCCAGCCCGGGTCGAAGCCGTCCGAGCTCCTCGGCGAGCTGAAGGCCCGTCATCTCCGGCATCGAGTAGTCCGTGATCACCAGGTCGACCTCGCTGCCGCCGCGCAGGATCTCCAGCGCCTGCCGTCCCGACCCTGCCTCGACGGCCGTATGACCGAGATCGTCCAGCATGGCGGCCACGCTCGTCAGCACCAGCGGGTCGTCGTCGACCAGCAGCACGAGACGGCGACGATCGGGGCGGCGATGGTCGGGGCGGCGATGGTCGGGCTCCGCCCGAGCCGGTTCGGGCGCGGCGAGCGGCAGCATCGCCGCGGCCTCCGCCCGAGGCAGCCAAAGCTCGACGGTGGTGCCTTCTCCGCGCCGGCTGTGCAGCACGAGCTGGCCGCCCGACTGGATGGCGAGGCCGTACACCATCGACAGGCCCAGGCCAGTGCCCTTGCCGACCGCCTTGGTGGTGAAGAACGGCTCCGTCGCCTGCGCCAGCGTGGCCTCATCCATGCCTTCCCCGGTGTCGGTGACGCTGAGGAGCACGTAGCTGCCCAGGGAGAGCCTGCCTCGCCCGCCCTGGCTCACCTCCTCCTCGCGCGCGGCGATGGTGAGCCTGCCGCCTTCCGGCATGGCGTCGCGCGCGTTGACGACGAGGTTGAGCAGCGCCAGCTCCAGCTGATTGGCGTCCACGTGCGCGCGTGCCACGACGATCGGGAACCGCGTCTCGATCTGCACGCCGTTGCCGACCGAGCTGCGCAGCAGGTCGGACATCGCCCGCACCAGGGCCGGCACGTCGACCGGCTCCGGTGTCAGCGCCTGACGCCGGCCGAAGGCGAGCAGGCGCTGCGTCAGCGCCGCTCCGCGCTGCGCCGCCTGCACGGCGTTGTCGAGCAGGCGCGCGGCGCGGGCGTCGGCGGCCGGAACGCGCGCGCGAAGCAGCTCCAGGCTTCCCAGCACCGCCGTCAGCAGGTTGTTGAAGTCGTGCGCGATCCCGCCCGTGAGCTGCCCCATCGCCTCCATCTTCTGTGCCTGGCGCAGCGTCGCCTCGGTCGTGCGGTGCTCGGCGATCTCGCGACGCAGCCTGTCGTTGGTGGCGTCGAGATCGCCGGTCCGCTGGGCGAGGGCGAACTGCAGCCGAAGCAGCTCGCCGAACCGCAGGCTCGATCGACGACCGGTCGCCGTCAGGGCGGCGAGGAACACGAGGATCATCGCCGCCGAGGCCGCTCCGCGTGCCGAACCGTCGAGCGCCAGGCGGACGGCGAGCGGCAGGGCGGCCGGCAGGATGTAGGCGAGCGCGGTCGGCAGGTGTGCGGCATGCTGGGCGGCGGCGCCGGCGCACATGCCGCCGATCAGGAACACCCAGAACAGCTGATAGGTCTCGGCCTGCGGCAGCAACACGACCGCGCCGCCGCCCCAGAGCAGTCCGGAGGCGAGAGCGCCGCACGCACTGACCCTGGCCCAGCGTCGGCTGTCCCGCAGCCCCGGTGCCTCGCGCCGATAGCTCCGCCACGCGGCGAGGCGAAGCGTCGCCGTCAGCAGGATGGCCGCGAGCCAGCCATAGGCGCGATGATCGTGTTCGGCGCCGACCAGAACGGCCGTCATCAGCGACGCGTTCACCGCCGTCACCAGCACCGTCGCCGGAAGCTGCAGGAACACGGACTTGACCCTCTCGTCGAGGATCTCGGTCTCCCGCGCCGCCGCGTTGCCCGACCGTCCAGCTGCCGGTCCGTCGCCGGCGGATGCGCATCGCACGTCGGCTTCGGTTTCGGGTGAGTTCATGTGCCTCTCCGCAAAGCGCGTCGTCTCGATGCCGTATCCGTCGCCAGCCTATCGCATCCGCCGCGAGCCTTCGATGGCTCTGTCGGAGCTCGCGCCGACCACGCGGCTGGGCGATGATGCGCCCGCGCTCGGAGGCGCCGCGGCTCGGTCGAACCGTGGCGGGCCGCGACCGATCGGCTGGACCGGCGCCATGAAACGCATCACCGCCGCCGCGCTGGCGGCAGGAACATTCCTCCTCGCCGGCCTGGTGTGGGTCGAAGGACCGGGCGCCGTCTGGCACAGCGCCGGACGGCTCGGCGTCGTCGGCTTCGCGTCGGTGAGCGGGATCCACCTCGCGCTGATGGGGCTGATGGGAAGCGGGTGGTGGCTGCTGGAGCGCACCGGGCCGTCGCGCTGGCCACGGTTCGCGTGGGGCCGCGCGGTGCGCGACTCCGCCGCCGAGGTGCTGCCCTTGTCGCAACTCGGCGGCTACGTGCTGGGGGCGCGGGCCGTGGTCCTCGCCGGCGTGCCCGGGCCGTTCGCGGCAGCCTCCACCGTCGTCGACGTCACGG
This sequence comes from uncultured Acetobacteraceae bacterium, assembly GCA_964245385.1. Lineage (GTDB taxonomy): Bacteria > Pseudomonadota > Alphaproteobacteria > Acetobacterales > Acetobacteraceae > Lichenicoccus. The sequence goes on from CAXTNB010000009.1 coordinate 13,179, forward strand.
TCGAGCTGGTGGCGCAGCTCGGCTACACCCTGCTCGGCCTGGTCCTGCTGGACCGGCTGCAGCCGCATTCCGGCTTCACCGCGCCGGTGTTCGCGGGCATCGCCGCGATGGCGGGACTGGCCGTCCTGTTCATCATCGTCCAGGCGCGTGGCTTCGGCATGGCCGGGCGGGCCGGAGTCCGGCTGACGCGGACCATCCTCGGCCGCGGACTGCGCGATGCCGGCCAGATCCAGTCCCGCATCCTCGCCCTGCACGCGCGGCGGCGGACCCTGCTCGCCGCCTGCGGCATCCACCTGTCGGCGTGGGTGCTGAACGGCGTGGAAACCTGGCTCACGCTGCGGCTGATCGGCATGAGGCTCGGGCTGGCCGAGGGACTGGTCATCGACAGCCTGCTGTACGGCATGCGAAGCGTCGCCTTCATCGTGCCGAGTGCCGCCGGCGTGCAGGAAGGCGGCCTGATCCTGCTGTGCGGCCTGTTCGGCGTCGGCGCGGACGCGGCCCTCGCGCTGTCGCTGATCAAGCGCGCCCGCGACCTGGCGATCGGCCTGCCCGTGCTCCTGGCCTGGCAGGGCCTGGAGGGGCGGCGGGCGCTGCGACGCGGGCCCTCCTAGCAGGCTGCCGACAGAGAGCAGGCGAGGGCTCCGCCCTCGACCCGTTGCGGCCGGCGGCCCCAGGCCCCGCGGCAGGCGCCTCGGCGGCCGCGATCTGCCCGGGGGTTTCGTATCGAGAGCCCGGCCTCTAGCTTGGCTCGGGGAAAGCGCGGAGGGAGACGATGCAGGTCACCGACAACACCATCCTGATCACCGGCGGCACCTCCGGCATCGGGCGCGCCCTGGCCGAGGCGTTCCACGGGCTCGGCAACCAGGTCGTCATCACCGGCCGACGACAGGCGTTGCTCGACGAGGTGACCGCCGCCAACCCCGGCATGAAGTCGCTGCG
>CAXTNB010000009.1:14127-18721 GCA_964245385.1 uncultured Acetobacteraceae bacterium
CACCTGCAGCGGCAGCCTCGCGCCGCGGTGCTGACGGTCTCGTCGGGCCTGGCGTTCGTGCCGATGGCGATGACGCCCACCTACTGCGCCACCAAGGCCGCGATCCACTCGTATTCGATGTCGCTGCGCCATCAGCTGTCGGGCACCGCCACGGAGGTCATCGAGCTGGTGCCGCCCTACGTTCAGACCGAGCTGCTGGGCGCGCAGCAGGCGACCGACCCGCGGGCCATGCCGCTCGATGCGTTCATCGCCGAGGTCATGGAGATCCTGGCCGGCCAGCCCGACATCACCGAGGTCGTGGTGGGTCGCTGCGAGCCGCTGCGCTTCGCCGCCGAGAACCACAAGGTCGCCGAGATGTTCGGCATGGTCAACGGCGCCGACCACTAGAGCCTTTTGTTTTGACGAGCATCTCTATCCGATCAAACGATCCCGTTCGATCGGATGATGCTCTAGCGCCTGATCGTCCCGGGCTGGATCAGCCTGAGACATCGGTCCGCGCTCTAAGCAGCAAACATACCTGCGGGAGAAGTCGATCGGTCACAGGCAAGCTCCGGCGCCGACCATTGCCCGGCAACCTGGAAGCTGTACGCTCATCCCGATAGGCCGAGAGATGCTTTGCCCTGACGACCGCCTCTCTGTTCTTCGGCGCTGCCTTCTACATCAACTTTGCGGAGCAACCGGCACGTATGCAGTTGCAGGACGATCCGCTTCTCACGCGATGGAAGCCGTCTTGCAAGCGCGGCTTCGTGATGCAGGCGAGCTTGGCCATCGTCAGTCGTCTGTCCGGACTGCTTGCTGCCTACCAGACGTCTCAGCTGATGTTCGTTGCAGGGGCGGCCTTGATCCTCGCCAACTGGCCCTGGACGGTCTTTGCAACGTTTCCGCTCGATCATCATGGCGTTCGAACGGCGCTCGGCTGCGCGGCCGTTGTCAAATTCCTCGTTGCCCTGCGTTTGCCAAAGACGTGATCGCCTGGCGAAGGCTGCCGCGTGCTCGAACTGCACGTCGCGAGGCCTCGCTGGCTATCCGCGCTGACCCAGCAATTGATAGCGGAGAAAGTCAGTTGCCCTGTCCACGACGCCGACAGCTTCCTCATCGATCCAGAAGCGACGGTGATCACGTTGCGCCGTCCCGGCACATCAACCCACCCCTGCGCGCAAGAAAGCCTGGCGCAGCAATCAGAGCGAGTTCGCTCAGCGCAGGAGATGCCATGGCCACGCTGAGATAGGGACGGCCACCCGAAGGTGGCCGCTCAGACAATCATGCGAGAAGGAAGAGCCTTTTCTCGTGAGTCGGATGTCAACTTGGCCTGGTGGGCCGATCCGGACTGGCGGGGTATGATCATGTCCGGATTACCTCGGGTGTGTCGACTTGACCGCCTCAGCTCGCCCGCTCCTGAAGCTCGCCGTTCCCGACGCCGACAGAGGCCGCACGTCCCCGTCCTGCCGATACCCCGGCGTCATCTGCATGCGCCTTTTTCCTGAGTTGTGCTCTTTGATCCGGCTTGGTTATCATCTTGAAGATGGCATGAATGGGAAAAACACGATGAAGGTCCTTCTCGTCACCCTCATCAGACAGATCGCGCCGGTTGCTGTCATCGTCGGGGTCTTGAGCACCGGATCGGTAGCAAGTGCCCAGCCATACCCGCCACCGCCTCCTGGCTGGGTCGGCCCGCACTACTACTGGCACGGTCAGCACTGGCACCACCGCGCCTGGGCCTACGACAGGCACCACCGCCGCTACAGGCGCTACTACTGAGGGTCGCGGCGAGCCATCGCTGGAGCAAGCCTATCGGCTCGGTCAGCGCCGATCCTGCTCTGGCAGGCCGCTGAAACGCGCGGAGCATCGGCAACAGGGGAGGAAGACCCTGACGAACCGGGGTCTGGGGCCGTCGGCCCCAGCGGGTCAAGGGCAGCGCCCTTGCCTGCTCCCGCACCCTGCCAAGCCCTGCGGCGCGACGCGCGTCGCATCTACGCGGGCGTGCGCTCACACGATCTCCAGTGCCGCCCGCCAGCGCGCACGCGCCGCCTGCAGGCCATCCGTCGGTTCCGGCTCGTCCACCTGCCGCAGCGCCGGACCCGCCGCTCGCGCGCCGAGCAGGAGGCAGCGCGCGCCGCCCACCGACCCGGCGACGGCGTCGCTCAGGAACACCGTCGAAGCCGGCCGCAGGGCGGACAGCAGACCGGGGAACAGCGGGTTCTGCGCCAGCGGGCCGTCCACCACGATGTCGCCGTCGGCCCGGAGCATCTCGAGGGCCACGTCGGTGAGCAAGGCGACGTACAGCGTCGCCAGCGCCGCACGCGCCGCGCCGCCGAGTGCGTCGGCCTGCATGATCCGGCCCTTGCGACCGAGGAACTGCCCTCCCGCGGCCAGGCTCGGCAGGACCATGGCGCCGGCCCGCAGTGCCTGCGACAGGCCGTCGCGGGTCGGCACCCGGTCCTCCGCGCCGGCCACGGCGAGATATTCCCGCCCACCCATGAACCGCGCGGTGCCGACGACGGCGCCGAAGGCGTCGACGTTGGCCAGCATGTCGCGCCGCGCGTCCAGCACGTCGACGGGAACCCCGTTGGCCATGACGACGGTCCAGGTACCGGACGAGACGACGCTGAACCGTTCGGTCTCCCCCCGGTGCATCCGGTGGCGGAGATACGACGCGTTGGAGTCGTGGATGCCGCACAGCACCGCGCAATCCGCGGGCAGGCCGCAGCGTGCCGCGATGTCCGGCCGCACGCTGCCGAGTCTCTCGGCGGCGCCGCGCAGTTCGGGGAAATAGCTGGTCCAGCCTGCCGCCTCGACCAGTGCCGAGAACCGGTTCTCCGCCGGGCGCCACAGGTCGGTATGGCAGCCGAGCGAGGTCACCTCGCTGGCGGCGACCCCGCACAGCAGGTAGGCCCAGTACTGCGGATAGGGCAGGATCGTCGCCACCCGCGCGAACAGCCCGGGCAGCCGGCGCTGCACGTGGCGGATCTGCCGCCCGAGATTGAGACCTGCCGGCAGGCGCGGCGAGAGACTGCGCCCGAACGGATCACGCGCCGCCTCGTAGCCGGCATCCTCCTCGTCCAGCGCCGGATCCTCGTAATCCGGCGCCAGCACAGCCTCGCCGGCGGCATCGAGCATCACGCAGGCCGCTCCGTGCGCCACCGGCACGATCGCGCCGATCCGGTGCCGCTGCGGCAGGGCGGACAGGACGTCGAGGAGCCAGCCCCGCAGCCCGGCGATATCGAGCTGCAGCATCGGCCCTCCCGACACCGACGCGTTCGGCCGTCGCAACGCGGCGAGCTCGACGCCCCGCACCGGGTCGAGCAGCACGATCTTGGCGTTGCTCTTGCCGATATCCAGCACGACCAGCAACCGCCCCGCCGTCCAGGATCCAGGCATCCCGCGCGGCCTTCTCAGTCCGGACCGAAGGGCGGCAGCGAGGCCGGGATCGGCGTCCCCCCGGGCATCCTCATCGCTTCCCGGGCCGCCCGAGGCGCCGCAACGTCGCCGGCACGGCCACCACGATGATCAGCATGCTGCCGGTCACCACGGACATCACGATGCCGGGCACGTTGAGCAGGCCCAGCCCGAAGGTCACCAGCCCCATCAGGACCGCCGCCAGCACCACGCCAGGGATGGTGCCGACCCCGCCCTCGATGGCGACGCCACCGAGGATCACCATGGTGATGATCTCGAGCTCCCAGCCCTGGGCGATCGAGGGCCGGGTGGATCCGAGCCGGGAGGTCAGCAGCACGCAGGCGACGCCTGCCGCGGTGCCGACCGCGACGAACAGGGCGAAGCGCAGCCGGCCGGTGGCGATGCCCGACATGCGCGCCGCCTCCGGGTTGCTGCCGGTGGCGATCAAACGCCGGCCGAACGCGGTGCGGTGCAGCAGCACGGCCGCCACCGCCGACAGCAGGCAGAACAGCACCAGCTCGAACGAGACCGGCCCCGCGACGCTGCCCTGGCCCAGCCAGGCGAAGCCCGCGGGGTAGCTCTTGAGCACGCCGTCGCCCAGCACCGCGTAGGCGATGCCGCGGAACAGGGTCATGGTGCCGATGGTGGCCACGATCGACGGCACCCGGCCGATGGTGACGAGTGCCCCGTTGACGCAGCCCGCGGCGAAGCCGGTGACGATACCCGACGCGACGACCAGGGCCAGCGGCATGCCGGCGCGCGCCACCAGGCCCATGACGACGGAGCCCAGCGCGATGATGCCGCCGACGGAGATGTCGATCTCGCCCGCCATGACCAGGAAGGCCATCGCCAGGGCCACCACCGCCTTCTCGGTGACGCTGACGCTGACGTCCGACAGGGTCCACGGCGTGAGGAAATACGGCGACGCCCAGGCATTGATGGCGAAATCCAGCAGGATCGCCAGGACGAGCAGGGTCTCCCACCGCAACAGCCGGCGGCCGTACCGCTTCGGCCGGCGCGGCAGGTCCGCGGGCCGGAGGCCGACGCTGGCGTCGCTCATGCGGCCCGCTCCAGGATGCGCCGCGGCGCGTTCGCCGCACCCCGCGCGTTGATCAGCACGGCGGCGGTGATCACCGCGCCGCTGACCACCATCTGGAAGAACGGCGAGATGCCGACCAGCGGCAGCGCGTTCTTGATC
>CAXTNB010000010.1:0-233 GCA_964245385.1 uncultured Acetobacteraceae bacterium
CCGTGACGGCCAGAGAACCGGATCCGCCGACGACGGTGTCCTGTCCGCCGCTGCCTCCGTTCACCGTCGTAGCACCCGCTCCGGTGAAGACGACGCTGGCCGTGCCGCCGCCGCTGATCGTCGTGTAGCCTCCGCCGCCGAGGATCGACGCTCGGCCTGATCCAGCAGTCAGCACGTCGTCGCCCGATGCCGACCCGAAGATCCGGTCGTCCGCTCCCGCTCCGGTCAACCGG
>CAXTNB010000010.1:243-11528 GCA_964245385.1 uncultured Acetobacteraceae bacterium
CCTCCGAGGAAGGTCAGCTGGCCTGAACTTCCCGTCACCGTCGCTTGGCCGGAGATCGCCGTGACCGTGTCACTCCCGCTGCCGGCCTGCACGGTCTGGCCGGCAGCGGCGTCATAGATCTGCGAGCCTCCGCCGAGCGTGACGCTGGTCGCCGGTGCCGGGGGCACGATGTCGATGGTCAGCGCGTCCGACGCCTGGGAGACGTTCGCCGCGGCATCGGTCTCGATCGCGGTCAGGGAATGCTCGCCTGTCGCCAAGGCCGTCGTGGTCACGGACCAGGCGGCGTCGCTTCCGACGGTGGTGGCGCCCACGCTCTCGGCGCCGTCATGGATCACCAGGGTAGCGCCGGCTTCACCGGTTCCTGTGATCGTCGGCGTGGTGTCGTCGGTGCTGCTGCCATCCGCCGCCAGCCGGAGATCGGTCGGCGCCGCGGGAGGCGTGGTGTCGATGGTGAGATGCAGAGCGGTGGAGGCCGACGACGTGTTGCCGGCACTGTCCGACAGGGTTGCGCTCAAGGTGTAGGAACCGTCCGGGAGCGCCTGGGCAGGAACCACGGACCACGTCCCGTCGGCACCGACCACGGCCTTGCCGATCAGGACCGTGCCGAGGCTGTAGAGGCTGACAGTGTCGCCGGCGGCACCTTCTCCGTCGATGGTCGGATCGTCGTCGTTGGTCAGGCCGTCACCGATGGCGCCACTGTCACTGGATGCGGCGAGAGCGAGGTCCGTCGGCGCGTCCGGAACGACCGTGTCGATGTTCAGCGTGAATACCTGGGATGATGCCGAGGTTTCGCCGTACGTGTTGGTCGCGGTCGCGGTGATCTGGTACGTGCCGTGCGGCAGGGCAGGAAGCGCCACCGACCAGGTACCGTATTGATCGGCGACGGCGCTGCCGAGCGCGCCGCCGGCATCTGACAGCACCACCGTGCTGCCGTCCTGTGCGATGCCCGCGAGGGTCGGCGCGGACAGGCTCGTGGTGCCCGATACGCCGCCGGCGCTCGGGGCGGATATACCCAGGTCGATCGGAGCAGCGGGCGCCGTCGGCACGCTGGAGTCCGGTCCCACGTCGATCTCATCGAAGTTGCTGCCGACCTGGGACAACGGTATCAGCTGCGGCTCGGTGTCGCCCCAGGGATTGCCGAGCTGGACCATGGCCTGGCCGTTCACCGTCACCAGACTCTCGAACATGTAGGCATGGTCGCCGACCAGCCCATAGCTGAGGCTGTCCGACTCGGGAGTATCGAATGCCAGCAGGTCTCCCGCCTTCATGTACCCCTGCAGGGTCTGGAGCGAGAGTGAGGCGGGCGATATGTCTGCGCTGGCCTGACCCGTCAGCTCCTCCATGACGAACATCGGCCAGCCGCCCTGATTGATCACATCGTATCCGCCGGCCAGCGTCGCCAGAGCCTTCTCGAGAACCTGAACCCAGATCTCCTGCTGTCCGTCGGAGACATCCTGATTACCGCCGTTGACGGCGTCGTCCGGGAAGCTGTTGTCCACGATGATCTGCGTCGGGACGAAGGACGTGTCTCCGAACGAAGGTGCGCCGCCGCCGGCCTCGTAGAGCGTGACCGTCTCCGTGCCGTCGGCGTTCACGCCGATCATGCTCGTGATCGCGTCGGGACGGTCGAGAGCGAGTTCACCGACCGCCGCAAGAAGAAAGCAGTCCCCGAGTCCCCCCTGATTGATGTCGTTGATGCTCAACGGCGCGTAGCTGTCAGGCTCCTGCAAGTAAAGAACCTGAGTAAGTCCATCCGTACTGGTATCGGTCGAGCTACCCGCCAAGGTCGCTGCTGCGCTTCCTGCACCCAGGGACGAAACGGGATCCTGGTTCAGGTCAGCACTGGAACGACTGGTGCGCGATATGACACGAACTCCCTGGCAACGACTTCGCGGTCGCCGATCTGATATTGATGCTCAAGCAGGTCGATCGGACAGGACATAGCAGGTATGGATCAACGACAAGAAGATGCTTTCCATCGGTGAACAATATCCGGAGGCGGCAACAGCTCCGGCAGACGACCTCGATCTCCGGATCGCAGCTCGGTCGGCCTGCCGTGCCGCTGCGCGAGTGGCCTGCCTTTCGAGACGCGTTCCTGTTTCGGCTTCTATAGCGGCTTCGCGAGAACCTTCTAGATCGATGAAGGTAGTTGCTGGTGTAATCCTTTCGCAGCATGGAAACGCCGTCGCCTTGTCCCCATGACGACGCCGGGCCGGCTGAGGCTGGGCAGCTTCGCGGCGACTGAGGAAGCCGGGCGGCCGAGGCCCTGTGAGGAGGCAAGCCGCCGCCGGGCCGCGCACGCGGTCGCGACGCGTCCGTCCATATCCCGCGGCGGATCAGTCGTGGAGCACGAACTGCTGGAGCATCTGCTCCGACGTGAGCCGGTCATGCGGCGGATCCTGCCCGGAGCCGTGCCGAGGCGCTTCCGTGCTGTCGAGCTCGGACACCGAGGCGTCGGTTTCGGATCGCGCCTGCTCGATCCGGTTGCGTCCTTTCGCCTTGGCTTTGTACAGCGCTGCGTCCGCGCGAGCGACGAGCGTCAGCGCGGTGTCGTTGTCGCGGAGAAAGGCGAGACCGCCACTCGACGTCACGGCGTGTTCCAGCTCGCAGAAGGCATAGGGCACCTGCGTGATCGCCGATTGGATCGCCGTGACACGCCGCACGACGGCGTCCTCCGATCCCGGCAGGATGACGAGGAATTCTTCACCACCATATCGGCCTGCCGCCTCGGGCATCTTGAGCGCGGCCGCGAGCCTGCTGCCGAAAGCGGCGAGCACGGCGTCACCGGCGAGATGGCCGAAGCGATCGTTGATCTTCTTGAAATGATCGATGTCGCAGAGCAGCACCGCCAGCTTGGTTCGCAACGGCAACGCCGCCGCGACCGCCTCTTCCAGCGCGAGCATGATCGCGCGCCGGTTCGGCAGACCGGTCAGGGCGTCCGACATCGCCAGGCGCCGGAGCTCGCCCTTGGCCTGCTCGATCTCGAGCGTGCGTTCGCTGACCACCTGTTCAAGGCGCTTGCGCTGGCGCAGCAGCAGCCGCACCCGTGCCTGCCATGCCCCGACGATGGCAGCGGCACCGGCGAGCACGCACAACCCGTAGAACCACCAGCGTCGCCACCAGGGCGCGCGGATGCGGATCGTGAAGCCGATCGTCGCCGACACCGAGCCATGCACCGGATCGACGGCGACCAACTCGAAGCGAAGCTTGCCAGGAGGAAGGCCGGCATAGCGGACCTCATGCCCGGTCGTGTCGTTCCAACCGTTATCTACCCCGCGCAGCCGATAGCGGAACGCCACGCTACGACTTTGGGCGTAGTTGAGATCGACATAACGTACTACCAGTGGTCCTCGACTCCAGTCGGCGCGGACCGACGGCGACAACGGCAAGCTGTGGCCGCCGAGCGACAGGCCGGTGACCATGGGGCGCAGCGTCATCGGCGGCGCCAGGTGGGCCGGGTCGAGCAGATGCGACAAGCCGTGGCTGGTGCCGAACCAGATCGAGCCGTCCACGTCGTCGTAGACGCCGGAGGAGTCCATGTCATTGCTGATCGGTCCGTCACTGCTGTCGAACCGTCGCCACGACCGTCCGTCGAACATGTCGATCCCGTGATCAGTTCCGAGCCACATCCAGCCGCGATGGTCACGATGCACGAACACGACGTCGTTGGAGCTGATCACCGGCGTCGTGACAGGGGAGAGTCTCGTCAAGTGCCCGTCAGTCATGCGCAGTCGCAGCACCGCGGCCGCATCGGTGGCGACCCATAGGTCGCCGTCGGGCGCGAAAGCCATGTCGATCGGCGCGGCCTTCAGCCAGGCGCGCGAGGCCATGAGATCGAAGCGTCCAGCGGCGTCGCGTCGGAATATTCCGTCCTGGGCGACGGCCCAGACCACTCCGGACGCGTCCGTCGTCACCTGCCACATCTCGTGCGGCAGCGCGAGTTCGAGCTTGATGCCGGACGCTGGAGCGTCGGCGTCCGCGACCTCGAACAACGCCGTGCGCGTACCCAGCCAGAGTCGGTCATCGCGGTCCACGACGGCGGTCCGCACGACGCCGATCGACGGGAACCGGTCGGTCAGGCCGCGTGCACGATCGAGCCGGACCAGCGATGCGCCGAAGGGTGCGACCCACAACCGGCCCTGTCGGCTGGCGACGACCATGTAGTTACCGCCGGCGACACCCGCGATCTTGTTGCCGAGCGGGGCGCTGCCATCGTCCGTCGCGACCCAGAACTGCCGGTCCGGAAGCCGCGTCATCGACCACACGGTGTCGTTGGGCAATCCATCGTCGGCGGTCCAGTGCTCCCAGTCGCCGAAGCCGACGCTTCGGAAGGCGCCTGTTCCGAAGCTGCCGACCCACAGCGATCCTTCACGGTCGAACAGGAAGGCCTGGATGCGGTTTGCCGACAATCCTCCGGCGTGATGCGCATAGCTGCGCCAGGCGGTGCCGTTCCAATCGATCAGGCCAGGATCACCTTGCGTGAGAACGCCGCCTTTCCGGTCTCCGATCAAGTCGAGCTCTTCGGGATATCCGGCGAGGAAGGAACCGTGTGCACCAGGGACGGTCGCCACGGCGAAATCGGCTTGACCCGGTCGGCGCCACGCCAGGTGGTCGAGGCTGCGTGCCCACAGCGTGCCGTCCTCGGTGCGGAGTGCGACCTGCCAATCCTCGGCAGGCAGCCCGTCGGCGGCTGCCAACACCGTCACCCTTCCGGCGTTCATGCGGCAGATCGCGCCGCCGCACCCGATCAGCAGCCCGCCCATCGGATCGCGGACGACGAAACGCGCCTTTGCCAGGCCGGGGATGGCCGCCAACGTCGCGGCGTCGAACAGGGGCGAGAACTTGCCGACGGCATGGCTGTCGACCGGAGCACTCAGGAGTGTGCCGCCGACGTCGAGCACGGCGATCCTGCCGCTCACGGCGAGAAGATGCGAGGACTCGAAGTCCAGCGACGTCTGACCGGTGTCGATCCTGCTGAAGGTCGAGCCGTAGCGGACGAAGACGCCATCGGTCGTGACGACCCAGACGTGGCCGTCGCCATCGGTCGTGACCTGTCTGATCCAGGCCACCGACGGCAGCCCGACGGCTACGTCGTAGGGGGTGATGCTCGAGCCGTCGTAGCGGTAGAGACCGCCCTCGGTGCCGAGCAGGATGTAGCCGTCGGGATCTTGGGCCAGCGCGGTGACCGTGAGGTTGCCGAGGCCTTGCTCGTCCGTGTAGTTCTGAAACCGGGTGAACTGGGCGTGGACGCCTTCGGTTTGCCACAGCAAGAAGAAGCCGAGAACAACGGCGTGCAGAACGCGCCGCCGCAGGCGGTCGACGCACGCACGACCGACGATCTCACGGATTGATACGCGCACCGGCTCCTCCGGTGCCAGTATCGCGCGAGGTGGTTGTCAATTGCTTAACGCTGCCGCGAGGGTCCTGTTCTCCCGGAAACCGGTGGCCTCGAGAGCCGAGCGCGCACCCGTGCCGGCCGCAGGCTCGTTTCGCGATCGGGGCGCGGAACGGCCCGGGCCCTGATGCGGTCGGACCGCGTCCGGAGCGCCGGCGGCCCGGCCGGTGCGTGGTCGAGGGGCGACAGCGAGCGCGGGTCAGACGTGTCGGCGGAGATGCGCGACCGCCACGCCCATCCTCTCGTTCGGTCCATATTTGTGACGCAATGAATCAGGCGCGGCCGCCTGAGCGACCCGTCGACCAACACACCTGCGTCTGACGAACCGGAGCGAGCCCCGGACTTTATCAGAGCTGCGCGGCAGGCCGGATGGTGGCGCCGCACGGAGCTGTCCGCGAGTGATCATGAGCCCAGAACGTGTCGACGATGTGTTGCCCCTTGCCCTCTATGCTGCTCTCGGTGACGGACGCAGCGTCGCCTTGCTCGGTGCGGACGGTGCCATCGACTGGTGGTGCCTGCCCAGCCTCGACAGCGTGCCGTTCCTCGACCGTCTCGTCGCCGGCGCTTCCGGCGGCCGCTTCTCGATCACGCCGTCCGCGCCGTTCACCGTCGAGCGCCGCTATCGCCAGGACAGCAACGTCCTGGAGCAGACGTTCTCGACCGCGACGGGTCGGGCGCGCATCACATCCTCCCTGAACAGCGGCATCTCCGGGCGTCTGCCGTGGACCGAGCTTGCTCAGCGGGTCGAGGGCCTGGAAGGCGAGGTGGCACTCGACGTCGAGCTCCGGCTCGGCGGCCGGCTCGAGCGGGCCACCTCCTGGCGCGAGACCGGCCCGCATGGCGACGTGATCCACGTCGACGGCATCCTCTGTGCCTTCCGCGCCTCGAGCGACGTGCGGCGGACGGCCGAGGAAGATGATCGGCTCGCGGCCACCATCGGCACGCGACCCGGCTCGTGCAGCGTCGTCGCCCTGCTCGCCTCCGACGACGAACCGCTCATCCTGCCCTCGATCGACACGGTCAACGCGCGGATCGATCGGTCCGATCAGGCTTGGCAGGAGTGGGCGAACAATCTCGCGACCCAGGGTCGCTACGGCGCGGTGCTGCGGCGCAGCGCGCTGGCGCTGAAGTTGCTGCTGTTCTCGCCCACCGGCGCGGTCGCGGCCGCGGCCAGCAACGGCCTGCCCGAGAGGATCGGCGGCAGCAAGAACTACGACTATCGCTACGGCTGGATCCGCGATGCGGCCTACACCATCAAGGCGTTTCTCCGCGTCGGCGCCGTGGAAGAGGCGAAGGCCGCCTTCTCCTGGATGACGGCGACGATCGGCCGGCATGACGGGCTGCACATCATGTACTGCCTCGACGGGACGCTGGCTCCGGAGCAGGAGCAGCTCGACCTTCCGGGCTATCGCGGCAGCGTTCCGGTGCTGCGCGGCAACCAGGCGCGCGACCAGCTCCAGCTCGGCGTCTACGGCGATATCCTGGAGACGGCGGCGCTGTTCGTCGAGCGGGGGCACGTGCTCGACCTCGTCACGCGTCGTCTGCTCGCCGACCTCGCCGACCAGTGCGCCGACCAGTGGGGCCGCAAGGATGCCGGGATCTGGGAACTGGAGCAGCAAGAGCACTACACCATGTCGAAGCTCGGCTGCTGGACCGCGCTGGATCGCGCGGTGAGGCTGGCCGGCCTGGGCCAGATCGACGGCAGCCGCTGCGCACGCTGGCGCCACGAGCGGGACCACATCCGCGACTGGATCGACGTCCACTGCTGGTCCGAGAACAAGCAGGCCTATACGCTCCATGCCGGCACCGAGAAGCTCGATGCGGCGATCCTGCTGGCGACCCGCTTCGGCTTCGAGCGGAGCGACCGTCTGGCCACGACGCGAGAAGCGGTACGTTCCGAGCTGAGCCGCGGCCCTCTGCTCTACCGCTATTCGGGCATGCAGGCAGAGGAGGGTTGTTTCCTGGCCTGCTCCTTCTGGCTGATCGAGTCGTACGCGTTGCTCGGAGAGCTGGGCACTGCGGAGTCGCAGCTCGATCAGCTGCTCGCGGTCACCGGGATCAATCTCGGCCTGCTCAACGAACAGCAGGATCCTGCGGACGGCGCCATGCTCGGCAACATGCCGCAGGCGCTCAGCCACCTGGCGCTGATCCACGCCATCCTCTCGCTGACCGATGGCAAGGATCGGCCCAGCCCCCTGACCCGCGAAGGCTAGGCGAGCGGAGGACGCACCCGACATGATCGACGGGACCGGGTGGACGAGGCCGGAAGCGCGCCGATGAGGAAACGCGTCGTCGTGACCGATTGCCGCTTCGAGAGCCTGCGGCACGAGCGGGAGGCGGCCGACCGCTTCGGCGCCGTGTTCGAGGTGTTCGACTGCACGAACCCCGCCGAGGTGGCGAGGGCTCTGCGCGACGCGGATGTCGCGTTCGTCAACCTCGTGCCGGTCGACGCCGACGCGCTCGCCGGCATGCGTCCGGAAGGGCTGGTCATCCGCTACGGGATCGGCACGGACAACGTCGACGTCGAAGCTGCGCGTCGCCTGGGCAGGCGGGTCGCGAACATTCCCGACTACGGCAGCGACACCGTGGCCGATCACGCGGTATCCGGCATGCTGGCGCTGCTGCGTCGGCTGACGATCTACGACGCCATGATCCGACGCGACGGCTGGGCGAAGCCGACCGCGGTGCCGCGACTGCCGAGCCTCGCCGCCACGACCGTGGGCCTGCTCGGCGTCGGCCGCATCGGCATGCTCGTGGCGCGACGCCTGCGGGCCTTCGGCATACGCGTCGCGGCGCACGATCCCTACGCGGATCCTGTCCGCCTGCGGGCGCTGGACATCGAGTCCCTGACGTTCGACGCGCTCCTGGCCGAGGCGCACGGCCTGTCGCTGCACCTGCCCGCCAGCTCGGCGACGCGGCACGTGATCAACCGCGACACGATCGCCCTCATGCGACCCGGCGCCATGCTCGTGAACACGGCGCGCGGCGCGCTGGTCGACGAGGCCGCGCTGTCGGACTCGCTCGCTCGCGGCCATCTCGGGGGCGCGGCACTCGACGTGTTCGACCCTGAGCCGCTGTCTCCGAACTCGCCCCTGCGCGGCATGGACAACGTGATCCTCACGCCGCACGCCGCGTTCTACTCGGCCGAGAGCCTCGAGACGCTGCAGCGCATGGCGGCCGAAGAGGCGATGCGTGCGCTGGCAGGCGACGCGCTGCGCTGTCGGGTGGCGTGATCGATCGTGACGGACCAGCCGGATGCTTCGCCTCGTCAACCGGGCGGCAGGTTGAACGGGGTCACGATCCCGACCGACGATGAAGGCAGAGCGGCGGTTCGCGGCAGCGCGCGCTGCGCCTGCAGGATCGCCCGGCAGGCGGTGCGCATGTCGCCGTGCAGGTCGTGGTGCAGCACCGCGTGGATCTGGCCGGCCCGCAGCAGCCGCCGGTTGTCGGCGTCGAGGTCGTGGCCGATGAAGACGCGGCAGGTGCGGCCTTGCGCCCGGAACGCGTCCAGCACCGCCACGTTGCCGCCGCCGACCGAATACACCGCCGCGATGTCCGGCGCTTCGGCGAGTGCCGCACCCACCAGGAGGCCGGTCGCGCGATCCATGCCGCGGCCCTCGGCGACGGCGACGATGCCGATTGCGGGCGCACGCCGCCCCAGCGCCGCGCGGAAGCCTGCCTCGCGCTGCTCCTCGCCGAGGAAGCGGTGGCTGGACAGGGTCACCAGCACGCGGGCGCTGGAGTCTCCCATCCAGGCGGCGACCAGGTAGGCGGCGGTCTCCCCGGCCGCCCGGTTGTCCACCCCGACATAGCAGGTGCGCGGGGCGGTCGGGATGTCGGTCACGAGGGTCACCGTCGGGATGCGCAGATCCGAGAGTTCGCGCACCGCGTCGGCGATCTCGGGAAGGTCGGGCGCCTTGAGAATGACGCCGTGACTGCCGCGTCGCCCGATCCGGCGCAGGATGGCGATGATCTCGGCCGGCGCCGCCGTCTCGGTCAGGTGGAAGCGGACGCGGAAGACCGCCGGCCGCAGCGATGGCAGTTCGGCCTCCAGCGCCTCGCGCACGGCGGCGCTGAACCGGCCCGGCGCGTCGATCACCACGTCGATGAGGAAGCGACGGCCGCGCAGCGACGCCTGCAGGCTCTGGCGCGCCAGCTCGTCCACTGCCTGCCGGATGCGCTGGGCGGTCTGCGGCCGGACGCCGCCGCGGCGGTTGAGCACGCGGTCGACCGTCGCCAGGCCGACCCCCGCCTGGAGCGCGATCTCCTTCATCGGAAACGTCCTGCGCACCGCTGGCTCCTGGTCGTTGAGGTGTTTTTGAGGGGTTCCGGGGCGTTCGGGGAGGTGCTTGGACTGTATCGTGGCGGCGAAGAAGGAGGGAACCACGATGAAAGCCGACATCTCGGCGCTGCGCGCCGGCGCCGCCTGGTATGGCGCGGAGTCCTGCACGCTCGAGGATCTGCGGGCGCTGGTGCAGCGCGAGACCGGTGCGGGCGACGCCCCGCTCGCCGCGCGGATCGACATGAACGTCCCCATCTACGACTGCGCGGCGGTGCGGGAACTGGCGGCGGCCCCGGCCGGGCGCCGCGAGGTGATGGCGGAGTGGATCTCGGTGCTGCGGGACGGCCCGGGCATCGTGGTGCTGCAGGGCGCCTTCGACGCGGCTCCGGTCGACGACGCGACCTGGGTCTTCCAGCGCATGATCGAGGCGCAGCGCGCCAGCGGGGCCGGCGGCGGCGACCACTTCGCCAAGGCCGGCGCCAACGACCGCATCTGGAACGCGCTGGAGAAGCTCTGCCTCGAGGCGCCGGAGACCTTCGCCTCCTACTACGAGAACGACGTGATCGCGCTGGTCAGCGAGGCCTGGCTCGGCCCGTGCTATCAGGTCACCTCGCAGGTGAACGTGGTCAACCCCGGGGGTGCCGCACAGACCGTGCACCGCGACTATCATCTCGGCTTCCAGGCCGCCGAGATGGTGGTGCGCTACCCGGTGCACGTGCACCAGTTCTCGCCGATGCTGACGCTGCAGGGTGCGGTCGCGCACTGCGACATGCCGCTGGAGAGCGGCCCGACGCTCTACATGCCGTTCTCGCAGGGCTACGGGCCCGGCTACCTCGCGGCACAGGACCCGGCACTGCGCGACTGGTTCGGCGAGCACTGCGTCTCGCTGCCGCTGCGCAAGGGCGACGCCGTGTTCTTCAACCCGGCGCTGCTGCATGCCGCCGGGAGCAACCGATCCGCCGACATCCGTCGCATGGCCAACCTGCTGCAGGTGTCGTCGGCGTACGGCCGGGCGATGGAGAGCGTGGATCGCACGCGGATGATCAAGGCGCTGTTCCCGGTCCTCAGGCGGCGGGCGGCGGGAGGGCTATCGGCCGCGGCGATCGACAACGTGATCGCCGCTTCCGCCGAGGGCTACCCGTTCCCGACCAACCTCGATCGTGACCCGCCGATCGGCGGCCTGGCGCCGAGGAGCCAGCAGGATCTGGTGCGCGAGGGGCTGGCGGCGGGCTGGGACGAAGCGGCGTTCGAGGCGGCGCTCGAGGCGCATGCGGCCCGGCGTCTCGCTTGAGGGAGCAGGAGCACGGAGCCATCGACCCCTTGCCAGGCGGGTGGTTCCGTGCATCCGCTTGCACATGGGCACGCGGCATGGATGACCAGGATATCGCGCGGGTCGACCCGGCATCCTCCGGCTCATCGCTGAGCCTGAAGAGCCCGCGCGACTTCAAGAGCCTGCGGGCGCTGATCGTCACGCGGCGGGACGCCCTGCCGAAGCGGCTGCTGCAGGTTGCGGACTTCGCGGTCGACCACCCGCAGGAGATCGCGTTCGGGCGCGTCGCCGACCTGGCGCAGCAGGCCGGCGTGCAGCCTTCGACGCTGGTGCGCTTC
>CAXTNB010000010.1:11538-12046 GCA_964245385.1 uncultured Acetobacteraceae bacterium
GCTACGCGGGCTTCTCCGACCTGCAAGCGGTGTTCCGCGCCCATGCCCGGCAGCGCTGGCCGGATTACCGGGAGCGGCTGGATTCGCTGTCCGGCGAGGTCGAGGCCGGCGGTGCGACGCCCGCCAAGCTGCTGCACGGCTTCGTCCACGCGGCCCGGATCTCGCTGGACCACCTGGAGCAGACCATCGACGGCGAGGCGCTGCAGCGGGCGGTCGGGCTGCTGGCCGGGGCGCGATCGGTATGCCTGCTCGGCATGCGCCGCGTGCTGCCGGTGGCGATCTACCTGACCTACGCGCTGCGACGCCTGGGGCTGCGCGCCGAGACGATCGACAACGCGGGCGGCCTCGGCCACCGCCAGGTGGAGCTGCTGGGACCGGGCGACGCGGTGCTGGCGGTGAGCTTCACGCCCTACGCCGCCGAGACGCTCGAACTCGCCGGCGCCGCTGCCAGGGCCGGCGCCCACGTCGTCGCCATCACCGACAGCCCGTTCTCGCCGATGACCCAGAT
>CAXTNB010000010.1:12056-13451 GCA_964245385.1 uncultured Acetobacteraceae bacterium
GCCGAGGTCTGGCTCGAGGTGGCCGAGACCGACCACGCGGGCTTCCGATCGCTCTCCGCCACCTTCGCGCTCGCCACCACGCTCGCCGTGGCGCTCGCGGAGTGCCGCCGTGAGAACGGAACCTGAATTCCACTTCCTCTGTTCCCTGGAATGACCTAGCTGTTCAGGCGGGCGGTGGAGCGGAATCATGGACCCGGGGACGCATCTGGAGCATGACCGTTCCACCGACGACTGGCGTGCGCTGGTGCGCGATCCGCACGTCGATCTGGTGGCGATCACGACGCCGAACCTCATGCATGCGCCGATGGCGCTGGCGGCGATCGAGGCGGGCAAGCACGTCTACTGCGAGAAGCCGCTGGCCACGACGCTGGCCGACGCGATCGCGATGACGCGCGCGGCCGAGGCGGCCGGCATCGTGACGATGGTCGGCTTCAACTATCTCAAGAACCCGATGATGACGACCGCGCGCGAGATCGTCCGCGGCGGCGAGATCGGCGAGGTGACCGGCTTCCGCGGCGTCTTCGCCGAGGACTTCATGGCCGACCCGATGGCGCCGTTCTCCTGGCGCTGCGAGGAGCGCCAGGCAGGGGGTGCGCTCGCGGATATCGGCAGCCACGCGATCGCGCTCGCGCGCTTCCTGCTGGGCGACGTCGAGAGCGTGTGCGGCCGCCTCGACACCATCCACGGGGCGCGGCCGCTGCCCTCCGGCGGGATGGCGGCGGTGGAGGTGGACGACCAGGCGGCGATCCTGATGCGGTTCGCGGGCCACGGCTTCACGGCCGGCCTGCAGGCGAGCTGGCTGGCGACCGGCGAGGTGATGCAGCTGGCCTTCGAGCTCAGGGGGACGAAGGGTGCCGTCACCTTCACCCAGGAGCGGTTCAACGAGTTGCGGCTGTTCCGCTCTGGCGGCGATCCGGCCCGCAAGGGGTTCACGACGATCCACGCCGGACCGGCGCACGCGGAATACGGCGCGTTCATCCCCGCCACCGGCCACCAGCTCGGCTTCAACGACCTGAAGGTGATCGAGGTGCGCCGGCTGCTCGATGCGGTGGCCGGACGCGCGCCCAGCGACCTGGACTTCCGCGAGGCGCTGGCGGTCACGCGGGTCATGGAGGCGATACGTCGCTCCTCGCGCGAGGCACGATGGGTGTCGGTGCGCGACATCGAGGACGCGTGAGCGGGAGGCCACCCGGCTGATGCGGCGCGCCGGGCTGTTGCTGCCGGTCCTCGCCGCCTCCGTGTTCCTGGTGGTCCTGGTGATCGGCCTGGCGCTCCCGGTGATCCCGCTGTTCGTGCACGGGCTCGGCTACGGCAACGTGATCGTCGGCGCGACCGTGGGCATACAGTACCTCGCGACCGTGCTGACCCGGGCGAGCGCCGGCCGCCGCTCGGACG
>CAXTNB010000010.1:13461-16735 GCA_964245385.1 uncultured Acetobacteraceae bacterium
GCGTGCCTCCGGGCGCGTCCTGGCGTGGGGCGGCTTGGGGATGTACGGCGCCCTCGCCGCCGGGGCGCCGCTCGGCCTGCTGCTCGATCGCAGCGGCGGCCTCGCGCTGATCGGGGTCACGACGATGGGCTGCGCCCTGGCGGCCCTGGCGATCGCCGCAGCGCTTCCGGCCGTGGCACCCGTGGGCGGGGAGCGGGCGTCCTTTCTCGGCATCATCGGCTCGATCTGGCGTCCGGGGCTCGGGGTGGCACTGCAGGGCGTCGGCTTCGCCGCGATCGGGGCGTTCGTGACACTCGACTTCCAGTCGCACGGGTGGCGGGGCGGCGGCCTCGCGCTGACCTGCTTCGGCGCCTCGTTCGTGCTGGTGCGCATCCTGTGCGGTCGCGCCCCCGATCGCTTCGGCGGCTATCCGGTCGCGATCGTCTCGCTCGCCGTCGAGGCGGTCGGCCAGTCGATGCTCTTCCTGGCACCCGACGCCGGCACCGCGCTCCTCGGCGCGGCCGTGACCGGGATGGGCTGCTCGATGGTGTTCCCGTCGCTCGGCGTCGAGGTGGTGCGCCTGGTTCCGGCCGGCAGTCGCGGCACCGCCCTGGGCGGCTTCGCCGCCTTCCAGGACATCGCCTACGGCACGACCGGACCGACCGCCGGCCTGATCACCGCCGCCTTCGGCTTTGCTTCGGCGTTCGCGCTCGGCGCGGGCGCGGCGCTGGCCGGCCTGGCGATGGCGGGTGTGCTGCTGGCGCGGGCAGCGTCCGCCACCGCGCCCGGTGCGGCATGCACGGATCGAGGCGATCCAGCCCGGATCGAGTGACTCCGCGAGACAGCGTCGTGGAGGCTCTTGACAGGCAGCGGAGATTGGAATGTGATTTCCATAACGAGAGGCAGAGAAACCTAACGTTTCATACTGTCGCCCAGGAGGAACGTCAGTGACCATGCCGGCATCGGCCGATCCGTCACGTCTGGCACCCGATGCGCCTCCAGTCCGCGTCGCCGTCCTCGGTGCCGGACGCATCGGGCGGGTCCACGCACACAACGTCGCGACTACCCCGGGCTGCACCCTGGTCGGCATCGCCGATCCGGTCGGCACCGCGGCCGCGTCGCTGACGCAGCGATATGGCGGTCGCCCCGAAGCCGACCCGTCGGCGTTCATCACCGACGAGAGCGTCGATGCGGTGGTCATCGGCACGCCGACCGACACCCACGTCGAGCTGATGCTGCAGGCCGCCCGCCACGGCAAGGCGGTGCTGTGCGAGAAGCCCATCGACCTCGAGATCGGACGCGCGCTGGCCGCGGCCGCCGAGGTCGAGCGGCTGGGTGCGAGGGTGATGGTCGCCTTCAATCGACGCTTCGACCCGAGTGCCGCGGCACTACGCCAGGCGATCGACGAGGGCGGGATCGGCGAGGTGCGCCAGGTCGTCATCAGCAGCCGGGATCCGGAGCCGCCGCCCGCCGGCTACATCAGGCACTCGGGCGGGATCTTCCGCGACATGGCCATCCACGACTTCGACATGGCGCGCTTCCTGCTGCCCGACGAGCCGGTCGAGGTCGTGGCGATGGCGAGCTGCCTCGTCGACCCCGGCATCGGCGCGCTCGGCGACAGCGACACCGCGATGATCCTGCTGAGGACCCGGTCCGGCAGGCAGTGCCACATCAATTGCTGCCGTCAGGCGGCGTACGGCCACGATCAACGGCTCGAGATCTTCGGGTCGCGCGGCATGCTGCTCAACGACAACCTGCGCGCCAGCACCGTGCGCCGTTACGACCGCGACCGCACCGACAGCCGCGAACGCCTGCTCGAGTTCTTCCTCGAGCGCTACGAGCAGGCCTACCGCAACGAGCTGCGCGCGTTCGTGGGCTGCGTCGCCGCGGGGCGCCCGATGCCGGTCACGGTGCGCGACGGCATCCAGGCGCTGCGCATCGCCGATGCGGCGGAGCGATCCGTGCGCACCGGCCGGTCCGTTCAGGTCGAGACCGCATGAGCCGCGCGACGACGCGCCGAACGGTCGGCACACCATCGAGGCGAGGCACGGACGATGCATGACCTGACCGACAAGATCGCGGTCGTCACCGGCGGCACCCAGGGGCTCGGCGCCGCCATCGCCCGCACCTTCGCCGAGCGTGGCGCCGCCGGCCTCGTGCTGTGCGGACGCAGCGTCGAGAAGGGACGTGCCTGCGCCGCCGCCATCGAGGCCGACCTCGGAACCCGGTCGATCTTCGTGGAGGCGGACCTCGCGCGTGTCGAAGCCTGCCGCGAGGTGATCGCGCAGGCCGACCGGACGTTCGGACGCATCGACGCCCTGGTGAACGCGGCCGGCGTCACCGATCGCGGCACCATCCTCGACACGTCGGAGGAGCTGTTCGACCGCATCTTCGCGGTCAACGTCCGGGCGCCGTTCTTCCTGATGCAGGACGCCATCCGGATCATGCGGCGCGAGGCGATCCAGGGCACGATCGTCAACATCGGATCGATGTCGGCGCTCGCGGGCCAGCCCTTCATCGCCGCCTACTGCGCGTCGAAGGGCGGCCTCGCGACGCTGACGCGCAACACCGCCTACGCGCTGCTGCGCAACCGGATCAGGGTCAACGGCCTGAACATCGGCTGGATGGCCTCCGAAGGCGAGGACCGGATCATGCGCGAGTATCACGGTGCGCAGGATGGCTGGCTCGAGGAGGCATCGCGCCAGCAACCCGCCGGACGGCTGATCGATCCGTTCGAGGTGGCGCGCGCGGTGGTGTTCCTCTCGACGGCGGAGTCGGGGCTGATGACCGGCTCGGTGATCGAGTACGATCAGACCATCTGGGGCGGCTACGAGGTGGGCGCGGCGCCGCACGAGTCGCTCTGAGCGCCACCGCCGGCAGCCATCCGGTCGTCAAGCAATGCGCCCGCACGAACCGGTGCGAGCGCGGGAGGAGACAAGAAGATGACGTCACGCAAGACGAGTAGGCTCGGTCGGCTGTGCCGGCGCGCGGCCTTCGCACTCCCCGCCGTCGTGGCGCCGTTGGCGGCGGCGGCGGCCGATGCGCCGCCGCGCTACACGATCGCCATGATCACGCACGGGCAGCCGGGCGACAGCTTCTGGGACATCATCCGCAAGGGTGCCGAGGCGGCGGCGAAGCAGGACAACGTCAAGCTGATCTACCTGGCCGATCCGACGGCGTCCGGCGAGGCACAGCTGATCACCAACGTGCTGCAGCAGCACGTCGACGGCATCGCGCTCACCCTCGCCTTCCCCGACGCCGAGACCCCGAACGTCAGGAAGGCGCAGGAGGCGGG
>CAXTNB010000011.1:0-3908 GCA_964245385.1 uncultured Acetobacteraceae bacterium
GCCCGAGATCGCGGCACCCGCGGCGCGCTGCATCTCGCCCCACAGCTCGCTCATCGCCGAGGCCGAGGTGGCGAGCAGGACGGCGTAGAACACGAAGGCGGAGAGCGCGCCGCCGGTCAACCGGCCCTCGATCACGTCGCGGCCGCCGATCCACAGGCTCAGCGTGATCGCCCCGAAGCCGAGCAGGATCACCGCCAGGATCAGCGTGGCGCGGCTGCGCACGCGCTGCAGGGCGGTCGCCACCGACTGCTCCACCAGGGCGGCGAAGCGGCTGCGGTCGATCGCCTCGTGGGTGAAGGCCTGCACCGTGCGCAGGAAGCTGACCGTCTCCTCGGCGTAGGTGCTGAGGTCGCCGACCCGGTCCTGGGCGGCGCGCGACAGGCGCCGCTCGCGCCTGCCGAACAGGATCACCGGCGCCAGCACCAGCGGCACCACCAGGAAGATGATGCAGGCCAGCTTGGCGCTGGTGACGATCAGCATCGCGAAGGCGCCGAGCAGCATCAGCAGGTTGCGGATCCACTGCGACACCGCCGAGCCGATCAGCGCCTGCAGCACCGAGACGTCGGCGGTGAGCCGGGTCAGGATGTCGCCGGTGCGCGCGCTCTCGAAGAAGCTCGGGGACAGCGAGACGATGCGCTCGAACGCGTCGCGCCGGATGTCGGCCGCGACCCGCTCGCCGAGCCAGGACACCAGGAAGAAGCGGGTGCAGGTCGCCGCCGCCAGCGCCGCGACGATCGCCGCCATCGCCAGGGCGGCCTGGTTCAGGTGGACGAGGCTGCGCTGGCCGAAGCCGCCATCGATCAGGTGGCGCAGGCCCTGGCCGAGCCCGAGCACCAGGCCGGACGCCGTCAGCAGCGCCAGCGACGCCGCCAGCACCCGCCAGCCATAGGGCCGCAGGTAGGTGACGAGCAGGCTCAGCGAGCCCAGGCGCCTGAGCCTCGAGACGGGCAGGGCGGCCGCGATCGGCTTCACCCGGCGCGCGGCCCGCCGCCGTCCGCGAAGCGCTGCCCGGTGATCAGCGTCGCGGTCTCGGCCTCCCGCCCGCAGGCGACGATGCCGACGACCTCGTCGTGGCGGATCAGGCGGGCGAGGAAGTCGCCGGCATCGAGGTCGCCATCGACATCCACCCGGTCCAGATCCTGCTGCAGCCCGAAATACTCGTAGCGCTTGCCGTAATGGTAGGTCCAGAAGAACGGCGGCTGGTCCAGCCGCGCGACCTGCCCGAGCATGCCGGCCGCCGCGACCCGCGCGTGCTGCTGGGCGACGCGCCAATGCTCCACCCGGACCTGGTCCTGCGCGCCGAGCGGGAACCGCGCGACGTCGCCGGCGGCGAACACGCGGTCGGCCGCGCGCATCGCCGCATCGACGACGATCCCGCCATCCTCGCTCCGCTGCAGGCCGGAGGCGAACCCGCTCGCCGGCGCGATGCCGAGGCCGACCAGCACCAGGGCGGCCGGCAGTCGCTCGCCGTCATCCAGCACCACGCCGGTGACCGCGGGATCGCCCTCGATCCGGGCGAGCCTGCGTCCGCCGAGGAAGCGCACGCCGTGGCGCTCGTGCAGGCGCCGGAACATGGCGCCGATCGTCGGGCCGAGCTGGGCCGCGAACGGCACCTGGTCGGGCGACACCACGGTGACCGGGATCTGCCGCTCGCGCAGCGCCGAGGCCGCCTCCAGGCCGATGAAGCTGGCGCCGGCGATCACCACCTGGCTGCCGTCGTCGGCGATGCGGTCCAGGATCGCCGACGCGTCCTCGCGCGACCGCAGGGTGTGCACGCCGGGCCGGTCGCCGCCCGGGATCGGCAGCGGCCGCGGCGTGCCGCCGGTGGCGATCAGCAGCTGGTCGTACTCGAGCGATCCGCCGCCGCGCAGCGACACCCGCCGGGCATCGGGGTCGAGGCCGACCGCCTCGTCGTGCAGCCGCTCGATGCGGTGCGCGCGGTAGAACGCCGCATCGCGCAGCGGCGTCGCCTGATCCGGCGGCATGGCGCCCTGCAGTACGAACTTGCTCAGCGCCGTGCGGTCGTAGGGATCGCCCGGCTCGGCGCCCAGCAGCACCACCCGTCCGGAGAAGCCGAACTCGCGCAGCGCGCAGGCGGCGGCGGTCCCGGCGGCGCCGGCGCCGACGATCAGCATGCAGCGGCCTTCCTCGTCGCGCGGCGGCGGCGCGGGCGCCACCGGCTCGGTGGACAGCATCACGCGGCCGTCCTCGACCAGCACCGGGTAGCGCGTCAGCGGATCGAGCGCGGGCGGCTCCAGCAGCGCGCCGGTGCGCATCTCGAAGCTGGCCTTGTGCCAGGGACAGACGATGCGCCCGTCGCAGATCGCGCCCTCGCCGAGCGGCGCGCCGGCGTGCGGACACTGCGCACCGTAGGCGTGGACCAGGTCGCCGTCGCGCACCAGCAGGATCTTGAGGTCGCCGACCTCGACGGTGCGCGCGACGCCGTGGGCGAGACTCGCGAGCGTTGCCACCTGATGCATACGGTTCCTCCTGTGCCTGGATCGAGCGCCTTGAACGCGCCTGCCGCACCGGAGATGTGCGGCTGATGCGAGGCGGGCGCTCGCGTCGTTGGGCACTTTAGCAGGCTGCTGAAGAACCCGCGGAGTGTCGGCAACAGGAGAGAAAGACAGCGCAAGGGGCTTTGCCCCTTGGACCCCATCAAAGGCGGAGCCTTTGAAATCCATTCCTTGACGGATCGGGGTCTGGGACCGTCGGCCCCAGCAGGTCAAGGGCAGAGCCCTCGCCTGCTTTGCGCACCCTGCTAGCCCTTCTCGAGCGCCTGCTCGATGATGCGCGCGAGGTCGGTCTGCCGGTACGGCTTCGACAGCATCGGCACGTCGGACAGGCTGTCCCCCGCGATCGGTCCCGCTCCCGCGACGTAGCCCGACGTCAGCACGACGCGCAGCCCCGGACGACGCGCCCGCGCCTCGCCCACCAGCTCGGTGCCGCTCATGCCGCCGGGCATGACCATGTCGGTCAGCATCAGGTCGATCGGCGGCGGCGTCGCGCCGCCCAGCACCTGCAGCGCCTCCGGACCGCTGGCGGCACTCAGCGTCGCGTAGCCGAGATCCTCCAGCTGCGCCGTGACCAGCTCGCGGACCAGGGGATCGTCCTCGACCACCAGTATCGTGCCGGAGCCGTGGCACATCGCCGCACGCCGGCGCGACGCCGACGCGGTCGCCGCGACACGCGGCAGATGCATCCGCACGGTGGTGCCGGTGCCGGGGGTGCTGTCGATCTCGAGGAACCCCTCCGACTGG
Organism: uncultured Acetobacteraceae bacterium; assembly: GCA_964245385.1. Classification (GTDB taxonomy): domain Bacteria; phylum Pseudomonadota; class Alphaproteobacteria; order Acetobacterales; family Acetobacteraceae; genus Lichenicoccus. The sequence continues at coordinate 3,261 of CAXTNB010000011.1, forward strand.
CGGACGAAGCCATAGACCTGGCTGAGGCCGAGCCCGGTGCCCTGGCCGAGCGGCTTGGTGGTGTAGAACGGCTCGGTGGCGCGCTCGAGCACGTCGGCGGTCATGCCGCTGCCGCTGTCGATCACCGCCACCACGACGTACTCGCCGGGCCTGGTGCCGGAGTGGTGCGCGGCGGCGCGCTCGTCGAGCGTCAGGTTGTGGGTGCGGATCACCAGCCGGCCGCCGCTCGCCATCGCGTCGCGCGCATTGACCACCAGGTTGAGCAGTGCCGATCCGAACTGCGCCGGATCGACGCTGCAGGCGCCGGTATCGGAGGCGAGGACGAACTCGACCTCGATCGCCCCGCCGAGCATGCGCGTCGCCAGCACGTCGAACTCGCGCACCATGGCGTTGATCGACCGGTTCTCCGGCCGCAAGGTCTGCCGCCGGGCGAAGGCGAGCAGCTGCGAGGTCAGCTGCGCGCCGCGCGTGGCACCCTTCTGCGCCGTCGCGACCAGCCGCTCCAGCCGCTCGTCGCCGGCCACGGCACGCGCGAGCAGGTCGAGGTTGCCGGTGATCACCAGCAGCAGGTTGTTGAAGTCGTGGGCGATGCCGCCGGTGAGCTGGCCCACCGCCTCCATCTTCTGCGCCTGCCGCAGCGCGTCCTCC
>CAXTNB010000011.1:3918-16663 GCA_964245385.1 uncultured Acetobacteraceae bacterium
AGCCGTCGCAGCGCCTCGTCGGCGCGTCGCCGGTCGAGCGCGATGCCGAGCAGGTTGGCCACGCCCTGCAGGAAGTCGATGTCGTGCTCGGAGAACGCGCCGGGCTTCTCGCTGTCGACCTCCAGCACCCCGTAGGGACGGTTCTCGCCGCTGAGGATGACGTTGATCGCGCGCTCGACGCCGTGCTCGACCAGCAGGTCGGGGGTGCTGAAGCGGTCGTCCGACGAGAGGTGGTTGGAGATCACCGGCTTGCCGGTGTGCAGCGCGTAGCCGGCCGGCGAATGCAGCTCGGCGCCGATCGTGGTATGGCCGACGACCCCCTCGTGCCAGCCGACGCCGGCGCGCACCAGCAGGCTGTTCTGGTTCGGCAGGTACTCCAGGATCTTGCAGTAGCGCGTCCCCAGGCCGAGCGCGCACAGCCGTGCCGCCTCCTCGATCAGGGTGCCCCACGGCGTGTCGGTGAGCGCGCGTCGCCCGATCTCGGCGAGCAGGGCCTGCTGGTGCAGGCGTTGCTCGAGCTCGCCGGGCGACGGCTCGGCGGACTGGCCGCTCATCGTGGGCACCCTCCCATGAGGACGCCCGGAGCCGGGCAGGGCGACCGGCGGTGCGGCTCGGGCGCGTGCGGAACTGCTTCGGACATCGTTCTACCGGCGCCAGGAGTGAAGCATCGCCCGCCCTCCGCCACCTGAGCCACCGGGATCAGGCGGTGGCGAGGGCGCACAGCCGCTGCGTCAGTTCGTAGCAGCGCACGAACGACGTGACCGGCAGGAATTCGAAGCGCGAGTGGAAGTTCAGCGCCCCGGTGAAGTAGTTCGGCGTCGGGATGCCGCGCGACGACAGCGCCGAGCCGTCGGTGCCGCCGCGCATCGCGATCACCTTGGGCACGATGCCGAGATCGTCGAAGGCGGCGCGCATCAGCTCGACGCTGCGCCGGTCCGCGCCCAGGCTGGAGGCGATGTTGCCGTAGACGTCCTCGATTCGGCAGCGCAGCGTGGCGCGCGGATGCGCGGCCCGGGTCGCCTCGACCGCCGCGGCCACCATCCGCTTGCGGCGCGCGAACGCCGCGTCGTCGAAGTCGCGGATCGACATCTTCAGCGTCGCCGTGGCGGCGTTCGCCGCCATGCCGTTGAACCAGCAATAGCCCTCGCGCCCCTCGGTGTGCTCGGGCGTGTCCAGCGGGTCGAAGCGGGCGATCAGGTCGGCCGCGACCAGGACCGGATTGACCAGCACCCCCTTGGCGGACATCGGATGCGCGGTGACGCCCTCGATCACGATCTCGGCCGAGGCGGCGTTGAAGGTCTCGAACACGATTTCGCCGATCTCGCAGCCGTCGATCGTGTAGGCGAAATCGGCCGGGAAGCGGGCGAGCTCCATCGCCTTGGCGCCGCGCAGGCCGATCTCCTCGTCCGGCACGAAGGCGACCAGGATGTCGCCGTGCCGCGGCCGCTCGCGCGTGAGCGTCTCCAGCAGCGTCATCACCACCGTGACCGCCGCCTTGTTATCGGCGCCGAGCACGCTGGTGCCGTCGCCGACGATCACCTCCTGGTCCCGGTAGGGCAGGATCTCCGGATGCTCGGCGACGCGCAGCCAGATGTCGCGGTCGCGGTTCAGGCACAGATCCTCGCCGGTGAAGCGGATCCGGCTCGGACGGATGTCGGGCGACAACCCGACATCGACGGTGTCGACATGGGCGCAGAAGCCGATCCGCGGCGCGCCGGCAGCGGTCGCGGGCAGTCGCGCGGTGAGGATGGCCGATCCGTCGAGGTGGATGTCGGCGAGGCCCAGCAGCTCCAGCTCGTGCGCCAGCAGGCGCGCCATCTCCCACTGTCCCGGCGTGCTGGGCAGGGTGCGCGCACCGGCATCGCTCTGGCTGCTGATCGCGAGGTAGCGGAAGAACCGGGTGACGAGCCGGTCCGCCAACGCCTCTGTCGATGGATGCGTCATGTCACGTCCTGGCTGGCGATGGGGGGAACCGGGCGCCGTCTCGCCGTCGCGGAGGCTCGATGATAACGTCCTCCCGGCACCCGGCGCGAGGCTGGCCGGTAGCGGGAGCATGGACATGCCACTGGATAGTAGCGCGGGCCGGCGTCAGCAATCCCTCAACGTCCTCGGCGGTCCGCTGGAGCCGTGCTCGATCGAGCCGTTGACCGGGTTCCATCGCGACGGCTGCTGCAACACCGGCCCGCGCGATGTCGGCAGCCATACGGTCTGTGCGGTCATGACCGCCGAGTTCCTCGCCTTCAGCAGATCGCGCGGCAACGACCTGATCACGCCGGCCCCGGACCATGGCTTCCCCGGACTCAAGCCGGGCGATCGCTGGTGCCTCTGCGCGCCGCGGTGGCAGGAGGCGCTGCGCGCCGGCGCGGCACCCCGGGTGGTCATCCGCTCGACCGAGGCGAGCGCGCTGCAGCACTGCGCCCTCGACGACCTGCGAAGGCTCGCGTTCGACCCCGGCTGACCGGTCGCCAGCGGCCTATACATAACGATATCAGAACTGTTATGGTGCCGGACCGAAAGGGTCCGGCGCGATGCCGGCCGGTCCCCGCGTTCATTTCTTGTCAAGCATTCTGGGGCAGCATACGCCGCCGGCAGCGAGAACCAGACCATGATGCGCATTTCCGCGATGATCGCCCCTCTCGTCATCGCCGTCGCGACCTGCCTCTCCGGTTGCGCGCCGTCGCACCGTGCCGCCGCCGACATCGCGGCCATGGATGCCGCCTCGCCGGACTACGTGATCGGGCCGGGCGATACCCTGATGGTCTCGGTCTACCACGTCCACGACCTCAGCCTGTCGCTGCCGGTGCGGCCGGACGGCCGGATCTCGATGCCGCTGGTCACCGACATGGTCGCCGCCGGCAAGACCTCCACCCAGCTCGCGCACGACATCCAGGCGCGGCTCAAGGACTACGTCAAGGACGCCGACGTCACCGTCATCGTCACCGGCTTCGTCGGTCCGTTCGACCAGCAGGTCAGGGTGATCGGCGAGGCGACCCAGCCGCTGGCGTTCCCCTACAGCGACCACATGACCCTGCTCGACGTGATGATCGAAGCCAAGGGCCTGACCCGCTTCGCCGCCGGCAACAGCGCCAAGATCGTGCGGCGCGACAGCCACGGCTTCCAGACCATCCCGGTGCGGCTGGGCGACCTGATCCGCGACGGCGACGTGACCCAGAACGTGGCGATGCGTCCGGGGGACACCCTGGTCATCCCGCAGACCTGGTTCTGACGGCGCCGTCATGATCACGCTGAAGAACCTGCTCAAGCGCTACGGCATCGTCGCCTGGCGGCGTCGCTGGGCGGCGGTGATCCTCGCCTGGGCGATCTGCCTGGCGGGATGGCTCGGGGTCGCCTTCATTCCCGACCAATATCGATCCACGGCGCGGCTCTACGTCGATACCGGCGCCGTGCTGACGCCGCTGCTCAAGGGGCTGGCGCTCGACAGCTCCACCAGCAGCGACGTCGACATCCTGCAGCGCACGCTGCTGAGCCGGCCCAACCTCGAGAAGCTCATCTCCAAGACCGACCTCGACCTCAGGGCGTCGACGCCGACGCAGCGAGAGCGGCTGATCCAGTCCCTGACGACGAGCATCCGCATCCAGCCGCAGATCAGCAACCTGTTCACGATCGAGTACGCGGACAAGAGCCCGAAGCTCGCGCGCGACGTCGTGCAGACCATCGTCACGCTGTTCGTCGAGAACGCCACCGGCAACTCGCGCGACGACATGGAGAGCGCCAGGCTGTTCCTGGAACGGCAGATCGCCTCCTACGAGGCGAAGCTGCGCACCGCCGAGCAGGCGCGCGCCGCCTTCCAGGTACGCTACGCCGACCTGCTGCCGGCAACCGTGGGCGGCGTCTCCCGCCTGGACGCCGCGCGCGACCAGGCACAGCTGCTGCGCGGGCAGGTGATCGACGCGACCAGCCGGCGCGACCTGCTGCGCCAGGAGATGAGCACCACGCCGCCCTTGCTGGTCACCGAGAGCTATGGCGGCTTCGTCGCAGGCCCCGGCAGCGCCGGCGGTCCGATGAGCCTGGCCGATGCCGAGCAGAACCTGCAGCAGCTGCAGCTCCGCTTCACCGACAAGTATCCGGACGTCGTCGCCGCCCGCAATCTCGTCGCGGCGATGCGCGGCGTCGGCAGCCAGGGAAGCGGTGCCGCGGCGCACGCGGCCTCCTCGTCGTCGTCGCGTGGTCGATCCGTGCCGAACCCGGTCTACGAGCAGCTCAAGGTCCGCCTGGTCGACACCGAGAGCGCGCTCGCCTCGCTGCAGCGTCAGGCCGCCGACGCGCAGCGGGAGGCGGCAGACCTCGCCGAGATCGCCCGCGGCGCGCCCGGCGTGCAGGCGCAGTACATCAACCTGAACCGCGACTACGACGTGCTGCGCAAGAACTACGACGAGCTCCTGGCGCGGCGCGAATCCATGCGGATCGGCGCGGCGGCGAACGACGAGGCGGACGAGGTCAAGCTGCGCATCGTCGATGCGCCGCAGGTCCCCACCATCCCGGTCGGTCCGAAGCGGCTGCTGCTCACGATCGGCGTGCTGCTCGCCGGAGTGGGAGCCGGCATCGGGCTCGTGTTCCTGTCGGTGCAGATCGACAGCTCGTTCTTCTCGGTGCAGGACCTGCGCGGCATCGGCCTGCCGGTCCTCGGCGGCGTCTCGCTGCGCGAACGCCGCAAGGGGCGGCGCCGCTACTCCGGCCTGGTCGGCTTCGCCGCCAGCATCGCCTCCCTGTTCGTGGTGTTCGGCGGCTTCGCCACCTATCCGCTCTGGCTCGCGAGTCTGGTATGACCACCCATCCGAACCTGATCGAGCGCGCGGCGACGCGACTGCGGGAAGACAACGACCGCGTCGCCTCCGAGCTGCTGCGCCGGCAGCCCGCGGCCAAGCCCGCGGTCCCGGCACCTCCCGCGGCCGGGCGACCGGCCGCCGCTCCTGCCGCCGCGCTCGCCGAGGCGCCGGACCTGCCGCCGCCGGCGGCCGCGCCGGATCCTCCGGTCTGCGTCGACGCCACCATGCTGCGGCGCGCCGGCCTGATCGATCCCGCGCAGAAGCATTCCCGCCTGTCGGACGAGTTCCGCATCGTCCAGGGGCAGGTGCTGCAGGCGATGGCGCAGGCCGCCGTCAGGGAAGCCGCGTCGGCCAGGACCATCATGCTGACCAGCGCCAGGCCGGGCGAGGGCAAGACGTTCTCCTCGCTGAACCTCGCCGGCAGCCTGGCGAGCTACGGACAGCAGCCGGTCATCCTGGTCGATGTCGACGCCAAGCAGCGCACCCTCAGCACGCGCCTGGGCCTCGCGGGAAGGCCCGGGCTGCTCGACCTGTCCTCGCATCCCGATGCCGATATCGACGGGTTCCTGATCGAGACCAGCCTGCCTAACCTGCGCGTGATCCCGGTGGGCCAGCTCGAGCAGCAGGGGATGGTGCCGGGCGGCAGGCTGGTGATCGACGCGATCGAGCGTCTCGGTCGCTCCTGCCCGGACTGCCTCATCGTGCTGGACACCCCGGCCTGCCTGTCGAGCAGCGCGCCGAGCATGCTCGCACCCCTGGTGCGCGGCATCGTCATGCTGGTCGAGGCGCAGAAGACGCAGCGCGCGGAGCTGGAGGCGGCGCTGGATCTCGTCGAGGCCTGCCCCAACGTGCTGCTGCTGCTCAACAAGGTGCAGCTGACCGCGAGCGACACGTTCGGGGCTTATGGCTATTGAGCCGCATCGGGATCGATCCGCGGCGCGCAAGCCGGTGCTCGACGTGCCGGCGATCCGATGCATCGGCCTCGCCGGCGTGATCGGCATGTCCGGCATCGCCTCCCGCGCCTCCCACGCCACGGAGGCCGACATGGCGGCCTTCGCGCCGACGGTGACGGACAGCCAGCCGGACCTGCGCGCGCTCGCGGGCGCCCTGCTCGACGGCTCGACTCCCGAGGACCGCGCGTTCACCCTGGAGCCCGCGCTCGGCGTGCGCGAGCTGCTGACCGACAACGTCTACGAGGCGCGCAGCCCGCGCGTGGCCGACCTGGTGACGTCGATCCTGCCGGAGCTGCTGCTGAGCGGACAGACGCCGCTCGCGCGGGCCAACATAAGCTACGCCCCCGACATCCAGCTCTACGCCAAGACCTCGCAGCAGGACCAGGTGGTCCAGCAGTTCAACGGTGAGGCGCAGCTGACGGCGGTCCCGGAGACGCTGTTCCTCTCGCTGCGCGGAAGCGGCGACCAGCAATCCAGCATCGGCAGCTACGGACCGGGCGGACTGCCCTATTACGGCGAGCAGAACCGCACCGACGTGGTGGCGCTGCAGGCCTCGCCCTACCTGCAGCATCGCTTCGGCGGCGACGGGACGCTGCAGGCCGGCTACGTCTTCAACTACAGCAGCCAGACCGAGTCTCAGCCCGGCGCGCCGGGCGAGCCCGTCGAGTTCCCGTTCTCGGAGGATCTCGGCAACAGCGTGACCCGCTCCAACGAGGGCTACGCGTCCTTCACGACCGGCGAGAATCTCGGGCGCTTCACCGACACCGCGCGGCTGGACATCACGCGCTACGACGGCAGCGGCGACAGCGTGCTGAACCGCGCCCACCGTTCGACCGCGATCGATGATTTCGGCTACGGCGTGAGCCGCGAGGTCGCCCTGCTCGGCAGCGCCGGCTACGAGGACATCGCCTATTCCGGGCTGCCGCCGATCAGGATCCGCGACGCGGTGTGGAACGCCGGCATCCGGCTGACCCCGAACCAGGCCAGCAGCCTGACCGCCAAGTACGGCCACAAGGACGGCTTCGACAGCCTCACGCTCGCCTCCTCCTATGCCGTCACCGCACGGCTGCGCGTGTTCGCGATCTACTCGGAGGGGCTGACCAGCGGCCAGGAAGAGATCCAGGACAACCTGGACCAGTCATCGGTCGACCAGTACGACAACACCGTCAGCACAGCGACCGGTGCGCCGACGCTGGTCTCCGACCAGCTATTGTCGCTGCAGAACGACCTCTACCGCGTGCAGCGCTTCTCGGCCACCGCGATCAGCACCTACGCGCGCGACGTCTTCTCGCTGACGGTGGAGCAGGAGAACCGCCGCGAGATCGCCAGCGCACCGGGGGCACCCGGCTATTCCGACCGCGGAACTTCGATCGACCTGAGCTGGAGCCACGACATCACCCCGAAGCTGACCCTGACGACGACGCTGCGGTACAGCGACACCCGTAGCGAAACCGTTCCGGTATCAAAATATCAGACCGCGGGTCTGGATCTGGACGCGAGCTACGCGATCGGCCCGTCGCTGAGCGCGACCTTCGGCTACTTCATCCGCAACGTCTCGGCCGATACCGCCGGCCAGAGCAGCCTGCAGAACGCCGTCCTCATCGGCCTGCGTCAGAGCTTCTAGCGATGATCATGTACACCAAATATTACGGGCTGACCGGGCTGCCGTTCCAGCTGACGCCGGACAGCCAGTTCTTCTTCGGCAGCAGCGGCCACAGCCGCGCCCTGTCCCACCTCGTCTACGGCCTGCAGCAGCAGGAAGGCTTCATCGTCATCACCGGCGAGGTCGGCGCGGGCAAGACCACGCTGGTGGACTGGCTCTGGTCGCAGCTCGACCACTCGCAGTACGTCATGGTCCGGATCATGACGACGCTGGTGTCGTCCGACGACCTGCTGCGCCTGGTGGCGGCCGGCTTCGGCGTCGAGGACGCGCCCGACAAGGCGACGCTGCTGCGCCGCACCGAGGACAAGCTGGTCTCCCTGCGGGCGCAGGGCAGGCGGCCGCTGCTGATCGTCGACGAGGTGCAGGGCCTGTCGGTGAGCGGCCTCGAGGAGCTGCGCATGGTGTCCAACATCGCCCAGGGCGGACGGTCGCTGCTGCAGATCATCCTGCTGGGTCAGCCGGAGTTTCGCCAGACCTTCGCCAGGCCGCAGCTGAACCAGCTGCGACAGCGCGTCCTCGCCTCCTATCACCTCGGGCCGCTCTCCGCCGAGGAGACCCAGGCCTACGTCCGGCACCGCCTGACCGCGGTGGGCTGGGACGGCGTGCCGGCCTGGGAGCCCGCCGCCTTCGAGCGCGTCCACCAGCGCAGCGGCGGCATCCCGCGGCGGATCAACCGGCTCTGCTCGCGCGTGCTGCTGTACGGCGCCCTGGAGGAGACCGCGCTGATCACCGCGGCCATGGTGGAGGATACCGCCTCCGAGCTGGAAGCCGATATCGGCGCCGACCCGAGGAGCGAGCATGCGCCCGCTTCGCAGGGCTCGGAGCTGAGCGGGCGCATCGCGGCCCTGGAAGGCAAGCTGGATCGTCTGTTCGAGCTGCTCGACGTGCCGGCGCGAGGTGCCGCGTGACCGACCCCGCGCCGATGCGCAACGCGATGAGCGTCGACGTCGAGGACTACTTCCAGGTGCAGGCCTTCGCGGACGTGGTGCCGAGGGCCAGCTGGGAGGCGATCCCGCGACGCGTCGAGGCCAACACCGACCGCATCCTGGAGAAGTTCGACGCCGCCGGGGTGCACGCGACCTTCTTCACCCTCGGCTGGATCGCCGAGCGCCACCCGGCGCTGATCCGGCGCATCGTGGCAGGCGGCCACGAACTCGCCAGCCACGGCTACGACCACGTGCTGGCGCATCGTCTGACACCGGCGCAGTTCGGCGAGGACGTCGGCCGCACCAGGCGGATGCTGGAGGATATCGGCGGCGTGCCGGTCTTGGGCTATCGCGCCCCCACCTTCTCGATCGGGCCGCGCAACCCGTGGGCGTTCGAGCGGCTGGAGCGCGAGGGCTACCGCTACAGCTCCAGCGTGTTCCCGATCCGCCACGACCTCTACGGCGCGCCCGAGGCGCCGCGCGCGCCGTTCCTGCCGGGCTCGGGCGCCCTGTGGGAACTGCCGATGACCACGGTGCGGCTGCTGCGTCGCAACCTGCCCTGCTCGGGCGGCGGCTACTTCCGGCTGATGCCCTACGCGCTGTTCCGCAGCGGCCTGCGTCGGCTCAACCGCGTCGAGCGCCGGCCCGGCATCTTCTACTTCCACCCTTGGGAGATCGATCCGGAGCAGCCGCGCGTCGACGGCGGCAGCCGCGTGTCGCGCTTCCGGCACACGGTCAACCTGTCGCGCATGGCCGGCCGGCTCGACCGGCTGCTCGGCGACCTCGCCTGGGACCGCATGGACCGCGTCTTCGGGCCGCTCTGGAGCCAGCCGCCTCAGGCCGCCGCGTCGTGACCGTGCGCTGTCGCCCGCTCGACCCCGCCGCCGAAGCCGCCTGGGACGCCTTCGTGACCGGGCAGCAGGCGGGCACCTTCTTCCACCTGTCGGGATGGCGCCAGGTGATCGACCGCGCCTTCGGCCAGCGCACCCGCTACGTGCTGGCCGAACGCGACGGCGCCGTCACCGGCGTGCTGCCGATGGTGCACATGCGCAGCCGGCTGTTCGGCAACGCGCTGGTGTCCAACCCGTTCTGCGTCTATGGCGGCCCGCTGGCGGCCGATCCGGAAACCGCCGACGCGCTCACGGAGCACGCGGTCGAGATGATGCGCGGCACCGGCGTGCCGACGCTGGAGTTCCGCTTCCAGGGCGACCTGGAGCCGCTGCGCGAGGGATGGGCCACCCGCGCCGACGGGCTGTACGTGACGTTCCGCAAGGCGATCGTCGGCGACGCCGAGGCCAACCTGAAGGCGATCCCGCGCAAGCAGCGCGCGGTGGTGCGCAAGGGGATGCAGAACGGCCTGACCGTCGCGGTGGACGACGACGTCGACCGGCTGCACCGGATCTACGCCGAGAGCGTGCGCAACCTCGGCACGCCGGTGTTCTCGCGCCGCTATTTCCGCATCCTGCGCGCGGTGTTCGGCGCGCAGGCGGACGTGCTGACGGTGCTCGACGACGGCCGGCCGATCGCCTCCGTGCTGAGCTTCTACTTCCGCGACCAGGTGCTGCCCTATTACGGCGGCGGCACGGTCGCGGCACGCGGCCGGGGCGGCAACGACCTGATGTACTGGGAGGTGATGCGGCGCGCCGGCGAGCGCGGGTTCCGCCTGTTCGATTTCGGCCGAAGCAAGATCGGCACCGGCGCCTTCGCGTTCAAGAAGAACCTCGGCTTCGAGCCGGCGCCGCTGCACTACCGCTACCTGCTGCGCCCCGGCACGGCGCTGCCGGAGCATAATCCGCTGAACCCGAAATACCGGCTGTTCATCGACGGCTGGAAGCGACTGCCGCTGCCGCTGACCAAGCTGATCGGTCCGGCGATCGTGCGCGGCATCGGCTGAACCGATGCGCGACCTGCTGTTCCTCTGCCACCGCATCCCCTACCCGCCGAACAAGGGCGACAAGATCCGCGCCTGGCACATGCTGCGGCACCTGGCGCGAGACTACCGCGTGCATCTCGGCTGCCTCGCCGACGACCCGGCCGACCTGGAGCACCTGCCGATGCTGCGCGGGCTCTGCGCCAGCGTCGCCTGCCCGCGGATCGACCGCCGCCGACAGCGCCTGCGCGCGCTGACCCGGCTGCGGCCCGGCCGCCCGCTCACGCTGGACTACTTCCACCATGCCGGTCTGCAGCAGTGGGTGCTGCAGACCCTCGGGCGCCACCCCGTCGCCTGCCTGTTCGTGTTCTCCTCCGCGATGGCGCAGTACGTCCTGCACCATGACCTGATCGGGCGGGATCGGGCACGCATCGCCGCGATCCTCGACATGGTCGACGTCGACTCCGAGAAATGGACCAGCTACGCCGACCGCACCGGACTGCCGATGCGGCTGGTCTGGGCGCGCGAGGGCCGCACCCTGCTGGCGTACGAGCGACGTCTCGCCGCGTGGTTCGACCACACGCTGTTCGTCTCCGAGGACGAGTGCCGACGCTTCGTCGAGCTGGCGCCCGAAAGCCGCGATCGTGCCGGCTGGGTCGAAAACGGCGTCGACCTCGCCTACTTCTCGGCCGCGCGCGCCGGTGCCGATCCCTACCGCGGCGCCCGCCGCGCCATCGTGTTCACCGGCACCATGGACTACCGCCCCAACGTCGATGCCGCGCAGTTCTTCGCCCGCTCGGTGATGCCGCTGCTGCGCGTGCACCATCCGGACGCCGCGTTCCACATCGTCGGCGCCAACCCTACCGCCGCCGTGCAGGCCCTGGCGGCGCTCCCCGGCGTGCACGTGGCCGGACGGGTGCCGGACATGCGGCCGTACATGGCCCACGCCGCCATGGCCGTGGCGCCGCTGCGCATCGCGCGCGGCGTCCAGAACAAGGTGCTCGAGGCGATGGCGATGGCACGTCCCGTGCTGGTCTCGCCGCAGGCCCTGGAGGGCCTGCACGCGCAGCCCGGGCGGGACCTGCTGGTGGCCGACGAGCCGGCCGCGATGGCGGAGCGCGCCGGCGAGATCCTCGACGGTGCCCACGCCGGCCTCGGCACCGCGGCGCGCGCGGCGGTGGAGCGTTGCTATCCCTGGGACGTCACGCTGCGCGGGCTCGACCGGCTGCTGGTGCCGGCATGAGCGAGGTGATGCAGACCGCCCGGGCGCTGCCGCGCGCCCTGCTGGTGACGAGCCCCGCCCTGCTGCTCGGCCTGCTGCTGCTGGGGCTGGTGTTCCGGCCGGAGATCCTCGCCGCCCTGTCGGTGTGGAGCGGCTCGACCGCCTACAACCACTGCTTCCTGGTGCTGCCGATCGCGATCTGGCTGGCCTATGACCGGCGCCGCCTGCTGCCGGCGGTGCCGATCCGGCCGCGGCCCGCGGCGGTGCTGCTGGCGCTGCCGCTGGGCTGCGCCTGGCTGCTGTCCGAGCGGCTCGGCATCATGGAGGGGCGGCAGTTCGTGGCGCTCGGCTTCGTCGAGCTGCTGGCGCTGGCGGTGCTCGGCTGGCGCATGGTGCGGGCGCTGCGGGCGCCGCTGCTCTACCTGATCTTCCTGGTGCCGTTCGGCGCCTTCCTGACGGCACCCTTGCAGGACTTCACCACCCGCTTCGTCGTCCGCGGCCTCGACCTGCTGGGCATCGCGAACTACTCGGACGGCCACACGATCGAGATCCCCGAGGGCGTGTTCTTCGTCGCCCAGGCCTGCGCCGGCCTGCGCTTCCTGATCGCGTCGGTGGCGTTCGGCGTGCTCTACGCCATGACCCTGTATCGCAGCCCGTGGCGGCGGCTGCTGTTCGTGGCGGTCTCGGCCCTGGTGCCGGTGCTGGCGAACGGGGTGCGGGCGCTGGGCATCGTCGCCGCCGGCCACTGGGTCGGCAGCGCACGGGCGGCGGCGGCCGACCACCTGATCTACGGATGGCTGTTCTTCTCGGCCGTCATCCTGGTGCTGATCCTCGCCGGCCTGCCGTTCCGCGAGGATGCGGCGGCGGATCCCTCCGGCTCGTCCGGCGTGACGCCGCGCCTGCCGGGCTCGGCGCTGCGTCTGCTCAGGCCGGCGCTGCTGCTGGCGCCGTTGGCGGCGGCGGGACCTCTGCTGGCGGCGGACCTGGACGCCGTCGCGGCGTCGCGACGGGTCTCGCCGCCGACGGTGCTGGCGGGTTGCGTGGTGGCAGACGGCGCGGCGGTCGATCCGCCGCAGCAGGCGGCCCTGTCGCGCCTCGGCGCCTCGCCGCGCGCCTTCCTGTGCCGCGACGGCACGATCCGGCTGCTGACGGTCGCGTTTCCCGCCCGCACCGATCCGGCGCACATCCTGGCGGCGCAGCGCAGCCTGACCGGCCAGGACGTCGCGGAAGACGTGGCGATCGCGCCGCTGGCCGCGGCACCCGGCTGGCAGAGCGTCACCACCACGAGGCCGCAGCGCCGCGCCGCCACGGCGCTGTGGATCGA
>CAXTNB010000012.1:0-14889 GCA_964245385.1 uncultured Acetobacteraceae bacterium
AGCCGCCGAGCGACGAGCCGACCAGGATGCTGCGCGCCTCGCCGGTCCGGTCCAGCGCCAGCAGCGCGTCGTCGCGCCACTGGCTGACGGTGCACGCCTCGAACGCGCCCTCGCTGCGCCCGTGCCCGGACAGGTCCAGGCGCGTCATCGCCGTGCCCCGCGCCACCGCGTGATCACGGAGGTGCCGGGCCTTCTCGCCCTCCATGTCGCTCCGCAGCCCGTGCAGGAACACGATGCCGGGCGCCGGGCCGGCGTCGCGGCCCGGGTCGCGCCGGGTCGCGAGGCGCAGCCCGTCCGGGCGGGTCAGCCAGGTGATCGGGGTCGTGTCGGACATGCGGGGCTCATCGGCCGAGAGGCGGGAACGGGACAGCAGCGAAACGTCGTGCTAGGGCCGTGCCGCATGCCGAGACAAGCCCGCGCTCCCGTGATCCTGCAAGTCCTTCCCGCGCTGCGCGCCGGCGGCGTCGAGCGCGGCACGATCGAGATCGTGCGCGCGATCACCGCCGCCGGCGGCAGGGCGCTGGTGGCGAGCTCCGGCGGCCGCATGGTGCCGCTGGTCGAGCGCGCCGGCGGCCGCCACGTCAGCATCGGGCTGCTGAGCAAGGATCCGCTCGGCATCTGGCTGAACGCCGGCCGGCTGGCGCGGCTGATCCGCGCCGAGGCGGTCGACCTCGTGCACGCCCGCTCGCGCGCCCCGGCCTGGTCGGCGCTGCTCGCGGCGCGTCGCACCGGTGCCGCGTTCGTCACCACCTGGCACGGCGTCTACGGCGAGAACCTGCCCTTCAAGCGGCACTACAACAGCGTGATGGCGCGCGGCGACCGGGTGATCGCGATCAGCGGCTTCGTCGCCGAGCGCATCGCCCGCGACTACGCCGTCGAGCCCGGCCGCCTGCGCACCGTGCCGCGCGGCGCCGACACCGCCGCCTTCGACCTGTGCGCGGTGCGCAGCGACCGCGTGCACGCCCTGGCGCGCGACTGGAACCTGCCCGCGTCGGCGGCGGTGATCATGCTCGCCGGCCGGATCACGCCGTGGAAGGGGCAGGGGCTGCTGCTCGACGCGCTGGCGCGGCTGCCGCCCGACACCCCCGAGTGGGTGTGCGTCCTGGTCGGTCCCGAGCAGCGCGGCAGCGGACACGCCGCGCGCCTGCTGGCCCACGCCGGCCGCCTCGGCCTGAGCCGCCGGCTGCGCTTCGCCGGCCAGTGCGACGACATGCCGGCGGCCCTGGCGCTGGCGAGCGTGGTGGTCGCCCCGTCGCTGCGGCCGGAGCCGTTCGGCCGCATCGTGGTGGAGGCGCAGGCGATGGGCCGTCCGGTGGTGGTGGCAGCCCACGGCGCGCCGATGGAGACCGTGCAGCACGGGGTCAGCGGCTACCTGTTCCCCCCCGGCGACGCCGCCGCACTGGCCGAGACCCTGAGCTACGTGCTGTCCCTGGACGGCGAGGACCGCGACAACCTCGCGTACTGGGCACGCGCCGGCGTGGTCGAGCGCTACAGCGCCGAGCGCATGCAGCGCGCGACACTCGCCGTCTACGACGAGCTGCTCGGGCGCAGGCAATGCCGCCCGCTGCTGCCCGAGCCGGAGCCGGAGGCGCCGCAACCGTGCCTCGCATCCTCGTCCTGAAGCTGGGCGCGCTCGGCGACCTGGTGCAGGCCTTCGCGCCGTTCGCCGCGATCCGCGCCCACCACGCCGCCGACACGGTGACGCTGCTCACCACCGCCCCGTTCGCGGCACTCTGCGCCGCCTCGCCCTGGTTCGACGCGGTGCAGGTCGATGACCGTCCGTCCTGGTGGGACCTGCGCGGCCTCGCCGCACTGCGCCGGCGGCTGCGCGGCTTCGACTTCGTCTACGACCTGCAGACCTCCGGCCGCTCGTCACGCTACTTCCGGCTGCGCGGCCTGCCGGGCTGGTCCGGCATCGCCCGCGGCGCCTCGCATCCGCACGACCATCCGGACCGTGACCGCATGCACACCCGCGAGCGCCAGGCGGATCAGCTGGCGCGCGCCGGCATCGAGGCGGTGCCGTTCCCCGATCTCTCCTGGCTCGCCGCCGCGGGTCCGGTGCTGCCGCGGCCCTACGCGCTGCTGGTGCCGGGTGCCGCGCCGCATCGGCCTGCCAAGCGCTGGCCGGCGGAGCGGTTCGCCGCCCTCGGCCTGCGGCTGCTCGAGCGCGGCCTGCGCCCGGTGCTGGTGGGCGCCGCCGCCGACGCCGCGCTGGCGGCGGCGATCCGGCGCGACTGTCCGGACGCGCTGGACCTCACCGGCCGCACCAGCCTGATCGAGCTCGGCGGCGTCGCCGCCCGCGCGGCGCTGGCGGTCGGCAACGATACCGGGCCGATGCATCTCGCCGCCGCCATGGGCTGCCGGGCGATCGTGCTGTTCTCGCGCCACAGCGACCCGGCGCTGACCGCGCCGCGCGGCCCGGGTCCCGCGTCGGTGCGCGTGCTGCGTGCCGACGACCTCGCCGCACTGCCGGTGGACAGGGTTGCAGCCCTGCTTGGCTGACGCCATTACGACAGCTCGCCCTGGGAGAACCACGCCATGCCCGCGATCACCCTGCCCGACGGATCGGTGCGCCAGTTCGACGCGCCGGTGACGGGCACGACCGTGGCGGCGTCGATCGGACCCGGCCTCGCGCGTGCCGCGCTGGCGATGGAGCTGGACGGCGAGCTCAGCGACCTGTCGCGCGAGATCGACCGCGACGCGCGCGTGGTGTTCGTCACCCGCAAGGACCCGCAGGCGCTGGGGCTGATCCGCCACGACGCCGCGCACGTGCTCGCCGAGGCGGTGCAGGGGCTGCATCCCGGCACCCAGGTCACCATCGGTCCCGCCATCGAGCACGGCTTCTATTACGACTTCGCCCGCAACGAGCCGTTCACGCCGGAGGATTTTCCGGCGATCGAGGCGCGCATGCGCGAGATCGTCGCCGCCGGCGCGCCGTTCTCGCGCGAGGTGTGGCCGCGCGAGCAGGCGATCGCCTTCTTCGAGGCGCGCGGCGAGCGCTTCAAGGCCGAGCTGATCCGCGACCTGCCGGAGGGCGAGCCGATCTCGATCTACCGTCAGGGCGAGTGGCTCGACCTCTGCCGCGGCCCGCACATGCGGGCGACCTCCGACGTCGGGGGCGCCTTCAAGCTGATGAAGGTCGCGGGCGCGTACTGGCGCGGCGACCATCGCAACCCGATGCTGACCCGCATCTACGGCACCGCTTGGCGTGATCAAAAGGAGCTGGACGCCCACCTGCACCAGCTTGAGGAGGCCGAGCGGCGCGACCACCGACGCATCGGCCGCGAGATGGACCTGTTCCACATCCAGGAGGAGGCGGTCGGCTCGATCTTCTGGCACCCGAAGGGCTGGCGCCTGTACAGCGTGCTGCAGGACTACATGCGGCGGATGCAGGACGCCGCCGGCTACGAGGAGGTGCGCACGCCGCAGCTGGTCGACCGCTCGCTGTGGGAGGCCTCGGGGCACTGGGAGAACTACCGCGAGCACATGTTCATCGCCACCGTCGAGGACGAGGACAAGAGCCTCGCCCTGAAGCCGATGAACTGCCCCTGCCACGTGCAGATCTTCCGCCACGGCCTGCGCTCCTACCGCGACCTGCCGTGGCGGATGGCGGAGTTCGGCGCCTGTCACCGCTACGAGCCGTCGGGGGCGCTGCACGGCATCATGCGGGTGCGCGCCTTCACCCAGGACGACGCGCACATCTTCTGCACCGAAGCGCAGATCGCGCCGGAGACGGTGAAGTTCGTGGAGCTGCTGACGGCGGTGTACGCGCTGAGCGAGATGGTCGGCGAGCAGCGCGTGCACAACCTGGCGCGCTTCGCCGGCCGCTACGCGGTCACCCGCTACACCGTGCTTCCGGTGCTGGCGATGTTCTTCCTGACCAACCCGATGGCCTACACGTTCGGCGTCTTCATCGAGGAGAAGCACAAGCCGGCCTTCTACGATTCGGCGGTGTCGTTCTGCCACCCGATCACCGGCCTGTTCCCGCACGGCAACTCCAGCGAGCTGTTCGTCTGGCTCGGCGTCGCGCACGGGCTGACACGCCTGCATCTTCCGCTGGGACCGCTGGCCGTGCGCTACTTCATCGCGGGCCTGGTGGTCATCCTGTTCCGCGGCATCGTGACGGAGCGGGTCACGATGTTCTTCGCGCGCCGCCAGGGCGTGGCACTCTAGAACCGTTCCGGCGACTGATCGCGCCTCAGGCTGATCCAGCCCGAGACGATCAGGCGCCAGCAGCAGACCATGGTGCCGGCATCGGTCGCCGGCGAGACGACATAAGAGGGCGCAGGAACGCCGGTTGAGGTCGGGGATGGCGATGGATCAGGTAGCGACCGGATCGCGGGCAGGCCAGTTCAAGGCGGTCCGCGTCGAGCGAGGCGGACAGGGCTGGGGCGGCCCGCTGGTGATCCAGCCCACCCAGCAGCGTGACAAGATCGTCGCGGTCACCGGCGGCGGCATACCGCCGGTGGCGCAGCGGCTCGCCGAGCTGACCGGCGCCACCGCGATCGACGGCTTCCGGTCGCCGCCGCTGGAGAGCGAGATCGCGGCGGTCGTGATCGATTGCGGCGGCACCGCGCGCTGCGGGGTGTATCCGCGCAAGCGTCTGCCGACCATCAACCTGACGTCGGTCGGGCAGTCCGGACCGCTCGCGCAGTTCATCACCGAGGACATCTACGTCTCCGGGGTCAAGCCGGAGAACCTGATCCCGCTCGACGGCGATGCGGCGGCGGCCGAAACGACCGCGGCCCCGGCCGTCGCGGCAGCCCCGGCGACGCCGTTCGTCACCAAGCCCGCGGCGCCGGCTTCCGGGATGGATGGCGGCTTCACCGGCTTCATCGCCAATATCGGCCGCGCCATGGGCGGCGTGGTCAACGTGCTGTTCCAGAGCGGCCGGCGCGCCATCGACCAGGTGGTGCGCACCATCCTGCCGTTCATGGCCTTCGTCTGCATGCTCATCGGCGTCATCAACGCCACCGGCCTGGGCTCGATCATCGCCCACATCCTGACGCCGCTCGGCGGCAGCCTGATCGGCCTGCTGCTGCTGTCGGCGATCTGCGGCCTGCCGTTCCTCTCGCCGGTGCTGGGTCCGGGGGCGGTGATCGCGCAGGTCATCGGCGTGCTGATCGGCCAGCAGATCGGCGACGGCACGATCGCGCCGCAGTTCGCCCTGCCCGCGCTGTTCGCGTTCGACACCCAGGTCGGCTGCGACTTCGTGCCGGTGGGCCTGGCGCTCGGAGAGGCGAAGCAGAACACGATAAAGATCGGCGTTCCCGCCGTCCTGATCAGCCGGCAGGTCACCGGACCGATCGCCGTCGTGATCGCGTGGCTGTTCAGCTTCGGCCTGTATTGAACGCATCCGCGGTCCGCGGCGCAGGATCTCGCCGGAGCCGCACCGGCCGACAGGCTGGCACGAGGCGACTGAGGACGGACCACATGGCCAGTCTCTACAGCACCACGATACGCGACGTCGGCACCGAGGCGCACGACCTGCTGGAACAGGGCGTGCTGATCCTGTTCGCGCTCGGCGCGCCCCCCGAGCTCGCCGAGGTGTCGATCCTGCACGAAGCCGATCGCGCCGCCGCCGCACCCCCTGTCGCCGGCGACGCGCTGCGCATCGGCGACCAGCGGTTCCGCATCTCCGCCGTCGGCGGCACCGCGTGGCAGAAGGTCTCGGAACTCGGCCACGTCGTGTTCTCCTTCAACGGGGCGGCGACGGCGGAGCGCCCCGGAGAGATCTGCATCGAGACGGTCGCGGCGGATCGGCTTCGTCCGCTGCTGCGATCCGGCACGACGATCGAGATCGTGGGCGCGGGCTGATCAAGACCGAGGACTGGGGCCGGCATGGCCGATCACCGGCGGGAGACGACCATGTTCCTGGAGCAGCATGCGACCGTGGCGCTGGAGGAAGGGCTGCACGCCCGCCCCGCCGCCCGCCTCGCCCAGCTCGCCAAGAGCTTCCGAGCCGATATCGAGATCTTCAAGGGCGAGAAGTCGGCGAACGCCAAGAGCACGGTCAAGATCATGCTCATGACGGTCAAGGAAGGAGACCGGATCCGGATCCGCGCCGAAGGCGACGATGCCGCCGCGGCACTCGCGGAGATCATGGCCTACGTCTCGGGCGACGAGGCCGCAGCGCCGCTCGACGAGGCGCCGCCGCCCCGCGAGGTGGCTCCGCCTGCCGCGACCGGCTCGCTCCGCCTCGCCGGCGTGCCCGGCAACGACGGGGTCGCCCTCGGTCGCGCGTTCGTCTACCTGCCGGACGACAGCTTTCCGCCGCCCAGACGTCTCGAGCCCGGCGAGGCCGAACCCGAGACGCAACGCTTCCGCGCCGCGGTGCTGCAGGTCTGCGCCACCCTCGATGCGGCACGCGCGAGAGCGCGGCACAGCGACGGCGCCGAGACGACGGAGGCGCAGGTGTTCGCGGCGATCAAGGAGCTCGCGCAGGACGTCGAGCTGCTGAGCCCGATCGAGCAGCGCATCGCGGAACATCAGGACGCGGCCTCGTCGACGATGCAGGTCGGCTCGGAACTCGCCGATCGCTTCGCCGGGATCGACGACGCCTATTTCCGCACGCGCGCGGACGACGTGCGCGGCATCGCCCGGCAGGTCGCCAACATCCTGCTCGGTCGACGCGGCGTCGATCTGGGAGAGCTCTCGGAGCCGTCCGTACTCGTCGCCGGACATCTCTCGGCGCTCGATCTCGCGCGGCTGCCGACACGTCTGGTCACCGGCCTGCTGACCACCGAGGGCGGCGCCACCTCGCACGTCGCGATCATCGCGAGGGCGCTCGGTTTCCCCGCCGTGGTCGGGGTGCGGGCGTCCGAAGCCGAACTTCGCCAGGCGAAGACGATCATCCTCGACGGCACCGAGGGTCTCGCCATCCTCAACCCGGATGATGCCCTCCAGGAGACGTATCGCGCCCGTCTCGCCGAGGCGCTCGAGTCGCGGCGAGAGATGGAGTCGTTCGCCCACGTCGAGCCGCGTACCCGCGACGGTGCCTTGATCGAGGTCGCGGCCAACATCGGATCGGCCAACGAGATCGAGATCGCGCTGCAGTCCGGCGCCACGGGGGTCGGCCTGTTCCGGACCGAGTTCATGTTCATGCGCGGCGCGGCACTTCCGACCGAGCAGGAGCAGTTCCGCATCTATTCCCGCGTGCTGACCGCCTTCGCGCCGCACCCGGTCCTGATCCGCACGCTCGATATCGGCGGCGACAAGCCGCTTCCGGGCGTGAAGAGCGAGCCCGAGGCGAACCCCTTCCTCGGCTGGCGGGGCATACGCATGTGCCTCGACCGGCCGGATCTGTTCGATCCGCAACTCCGTGCCCTGCTGCGGGCGGCCGTCCACGGCCGGCTTCGCGTGATGTTCCCGATGATCAGCGACGTGGCGGAGGTGGTCGCGGCGAAGTCGCGGCTGGAGGCCTGTCGGCGCGCACTCCAGGCGGAGCGGCAGGAGACCGGGCCGATCGAGCTCGGCATCATGATCGAGACGCCGGCTGCCGCGCTGTGCGCTGGCGAACTGGCCGAGCAGGTGGAGTTCTTCTCGATCGGCACCAACGACCTGACCCAGTACACGATGGCGGCCGATCGCACCAACGCGAGGCTGGCGCGGCTCAACCGCGCGGATCACCCGGCGGTGCTGCGCATGATCGAGCTCGCCTGCCGGGGGGCGCGCGACGCCGGCATCTGGGTCGGCGTCTGCGGCGAGGCGGCGGGAGACCCGTCGCTGATACCGAAGCTGCTGTCCTGGGGGGTCACGGAGCTCAGCATGAGCCCCTCGCTGATCGCGCGCGCGAAGAAGACGGTCACCGAGTTCGGCGCGGGCCACCAGGCGGCCTGAGCGCGAGCTCGCCGGTCCAGGCGCTAGCCCACCCCGAGCTCGGCGAGGGGAAGCATCGCCAGCAGCCCCTGCGCCGCGTACTCGTCGGTGATCAGGACGCTCGGGTTCAGCAGCCGGATCGCGGCGAGCAGCGCCTGGACCTTGCTCCAGCCTCCGGAGGCCAGCACCAGCTTGGGCGTGTGACGCAGCTGCACCGGGTCGACCGCGACGACGCGGCGGTTGAGCGGGTGGTCGATCACCTTGCCGGCGGCGTTGACGAAGCGGCACAGCACGTCCGCGACCGCGCCGGCGCGACGCAGCTGCTCCAGCTGGTCGAGCGGAATCAGGTCCAGGCTCGCGATCGTCGAGTTCGGCGACAGGTCGCCCACGCTCACCAGGGCGAGGTCGATCCGCCGGGCCAGCCGGAACACCTCGTCGATCCCGGGATGCGCGAGCAGTGCCGCATGGGTGGCCTCGTCCGGCGCGTAGACCGGGGCGGCCATCATGTAGCAGTCGGCGCCGAACAGGTCGGCGAACCGCCAGGCGAATTCCGAGGGGTTGACGCCGGCGGCGCGGGTCAGGCTGCCGAGCATGGAGACGACGCTCAGCTCCTGAAGCGCTCTCTGCGAGATGCTGGTGAGGCTGTGGCGCAGCGTGTTGCCCCAGCCCAAGCCGACGCGCATGCCGTTCCGCAAGGTGTCGTTCAGGTAGGCGCCGACGGTCGCGCCGAGCAGTGCCGGAAGCTTTTCCTCCGCTTCCGGAGAGGGGATGACGATGACCTGCGTGATGCCGAAGCTGGTCTCGAGCTGACGTTCCAGGGAGACGCAGGTGACCAGCTTCGACGTCACGCGGATCTGGACGGTTCCGTCCTGCCTGCATGTCGCGAGCATCTTCAGGACGCGAAGGCGGCTGATCCCCAGCTTCTCCGCGATGGCGTCCTGGGTCAGGCCCTCCATGTAGTACAGCCACGCCACGCGCGTCTTGACGCCGTTGTCGTTGCCGTCCACGTCGATCCTGGCAGGACGGTTGGTGTGCTGGACGTCCCTGGGCTTAGCCAAGCGCGTGTTCCCGGGTCATGCTGCCGCTATCGTGCTCGAGCTTCGTCGGTCGGTCGGCGGCCGCGTCCACTCTAGACTCATTTGCTTCGGCAAATCAAGGAGTTGGGCGGCAAACAAGAGGCGGGACGGCCCCCTCCCATGGCTTCCGGACGACCCATGGCCCGGGCGAGGCACGCCGACCCCGCGGTGATTTTCCGCGCTCATCGGGCTGTGATAGATCAGGCGCCGGATTGGGCCCGGAGACCGGGGACGCCGGTCCGGTCGAAGCGGTGGCGCGATGGCAGGGTGCGTGGATCAGGGGCAGCACGATCGAGAGCGGGATCCGGCGCGTGGCCGTCTTGGACGTTCCCGCGTGACCTGGGGTAGATGGGCGCGAGCCTCCAGTTGAGCACTTCGGCAGAAATCGGACGAGCAGCATGACAGCAGTGATCATCGTCGGCGCCGGGCGCGGGCGCCGCATGGGAGGCCCGATCCCCAAGCAGTATCGCAGCCTCGACAACATGCCGGTCATTCGGCACACCCTGCTGGCGTTCCTGCGTCATCCGGAGATCAGCCGCGTCCAGTCGGTGATCCATCCGGCCGATCTCGACCTCTACGAGGAGGCGACGGCCGGCCTGTCGCTTCCCGCGCCGGTGATCGGCGGCAACACGCGACAGGAATCGGTGCGGTTCGGCCTGGAGAGCACCGCTGCTCGGCCGTCGGACAAGGTCATCATCCACGACGCGGTCCGTCCTTTCGTCGAGCAGGACACCATCAGCGCGGTCATCGCGGCGCTGGACGACGGCCCCGCGGTGGTCACCGGCCTGAGCGTTCCCGACACGCTGAAGCGATGCGTCAACGGCTTCATCGAAGGCACCGTCGATCGCTCCAACACGTGGCGTGCGCAGACCCCGCAGGGCTTCCACTTCGCCGAAATCCTCAAGGCCCATGAGGAGGTTCATTACAGCAACCCGATCCACGCCGATCTCACCGACGACTCGATGGTCATCGAGAAGTACGGCCTGAAGGTCGCGATCATCGAGGGCAGCGACGACAACTTCAAGATCACCACGGAACGGGATCTGGCACGCGCCGAGATCATCCTGCAGCGCGGGCGGCAGGAAAACCACGTCGGCTGGGGCTTCGATTTCCACGCCTTCGGGCCTGGCGACCACGTGGTGATGTGCGGCATTCCGATTCCGCATCATCGCGGCATCATGCGCAACCATAACGCCGACATCCCCCTCAACGCCGTGACCGACGCCCTGCTGGGCACGGTCGGCAGCACCGCCCAGGGCACGCACTTCCAGCCGGACATGCCCGGCTTCCGTGGCAAGACCTCCGACTTCTTCGTCCGCCAAGCGGTCTCGCTGGTATCGATGAAGGGAGGCCGGATCGTGCATCTGGATCTCACCATCCTCACCGACGCTCCGGAGATCGGGCCGAACCACGAGAAGATGACCATCCGGCTGGCATCGCTGCTGTCCATCGACAGGAACCGGATCAGCATCAAGCAGGTCACCACCTACCAGGCCGGCTACTACGGACGCGGTGACGGCATCGGCGCGCAATGCCTGGTGACGACGCAGTTCCCGGCACTCTAGCGGGGTGCGGAAAGAGCAGGCAAGGGCTCTGCCCTTGACCCGCTGGGGCCGGCGGCCCCAGACCCCGATCCATCAAGGAATGGATCTCGAAGGCTCCGCCTTCGATGGGGTCAAGGGGCAAAGCCCCTTGCTCTGTCTTCCTTTCCTTCTGCCGATGCTCCGCGCGTGCAGCAGCCTGCCAGAGCAGGATCGGCTCTGATCGCTGAGGTAAGCGAACCACCAGCCTGATAAGGCTGGTGGCCACCGGTTCAGAATACTAGCGGGCCGGCCGGATGACCGGCAGAGGCTCGATCGGGCCGACGATGAACAGGTAGCTCGCGGCGCCCAGCAGGCAGAGCAGGCCGGCGGTGGCGAGCGGGATGGCGAACGAGCCGTGAGTGATGGTCAGCATCACGCCGGTGAAACTCGTGGTGACGACGCCCGCGAGGTTGGAGGCGAAGTTCTGGATCCCGCCGATGGAAGCGACGTGAGCCCGCGTCGGAGCGACGTCGCCGGGCAGCGACCAGATGCTCGCCGCGGTGAAGGCGAGCGACGCGTAGGCGACGCCGAACAGTGCCAGCGCCATCCAGGCCTCCGGCACGACGGCGGCGAAGGTGATGACGGACGACAGCAGCATGCCGCCCACGAGGCAGGTCTTGCGTGCCGCGGTCAGGCTCCAGCCGCGGCGGTACAGCCAGTCCGAGGTGAAGCCGCCGAGCCAGCCGCCCGGCACCGCGATCAGGCCGGGGATCAGGCCGAGGATGCCGAACTGCTTGAGCGAGAAATGCCGCGCCGACATCAGGTAGGTCGGAAACCAGGTGATGAAAAAGTAGATGACGAAGTTGAGGCAGAAGAAGCCGATCATCATGCCCCAGACCGTGCGGTAGCGGAACAGCGACGACCAGCCTATCGTCGGCTCGCCGACCACCGGCGCGGCGCGGCTCTGCTCGATCTCGCGCAGCGCCTCCGGCGTGACGTCGGGATGGCGTTCGGGCTTGCGGTAGATCAGCAGCCACGCCGCGGTCCAGACGAAGCCGAGCAACCCGGTCACGACGAACGAGGCGCGCCAGCCGAACGCGCCGATCAGCCAGGCGCAGAGCGGGATCGCCACCAGGTTGCCGACGCGCGACCCTGAGTCGAAGATCGACGAGGCGATGCCGCGTTCGTGCGGCGGGAACCAGCGTGCCACGACGCGCGCGGAGGACGGGTAGCCGCCGGCCTCGCCCGCGCCGAGCAGCAGGCGGAAGCCGAACAGGGCGGCCGCCGAGTTCGCGACCGCGGTCAGCGCCGTGAACAACGACCACCAGCATACCGCGATCGGGAACATCAGGCGCGCGCCGAACCGGTCGACCAGCCAGCCGGCGGGAAGCTGCATGATCGCGTATGTCCAGAAGAACGAGCCGAGCAGGAAGCCCATCGTGGTGCTGTCGAGATGCAGCGCCTGCTTGATGCTGGGCGCCGCCACCGCCAGGTTGGCGCGATCGGTGTAGTTGACGGCCAGCGCCATGAAGCACAGCCACACCATCAGCCATCGCGCCGGCGGCATGAGCGTCTGGTTTCGCGTGCCCGCGGTCGTCGCACCTGACGCGCTGATCGACATGCCGAGATCCTCCCCGTGCCTATCCTCGAGACGGTTCCGGCGCTCTGGCCGTCCCGGACCTACCGGCGGGACGCGACTACGCGGCTCCCGCGGTGTTGAGATACACCGCGTACAGAGACGTGCTCGCCGCCATGAACAGCCGGTGGTTCTTCTTTCCCCCGAAGCACAGGTTGGCGCACGTCTCGGGAAGGTGGATCTTGCCGATGAGGTCGCCGTCCGGCGCGTAGCATCGCACGCCGTCCTCGCTCGGATCGGCCCAGCCCATGCTGCACCACACGTTGCCCTGGATGTCGCAGCGAAGCCCGTCGGTGAAGCCGGGCGCGAAGTCGTCGGCGAAAACCCGCCCGTCGCGCAAGCGGCCGTCCTCGACGTCGAACACCCGGATATGCGATGGTCCGCCGTGGGTGATGCCGCTGTCGACGACGTAGAGCCGGCGCTCGTCCGGCGACAGGGCGAGGCCGTTGGGGCGGACGAAGTCGTCCGCCACGACGGTCGCCTCACCTCCCGGCGGGAGACGATAGACGTGGCGGCCGAGCTCCGCGTCCGCCGCGTGGCCCTCGTAGGGGCCGTCGATGCCGTATCCCGGGTCGGTGAACCAGACCGCTCCGTCCGAGGCCACGATGATGTCGTTCGGCGCATTGAGCGGCTTGCCGTCGTAGCGGTCCATGACGACGGTGATGCTGCCGTCGCGCTCGGTGCGCGTGACCCGACGCGAATCGTGCTCGCAGGTCAGCAGGCGGCCCTCGCGGTCCCGGGTGTTGCCGTTGGCGTGGTGACTCTGCGCGCGAAAGACGCTGACGTGACCGTCCTCCTCGAGCCAGCGCATGATGCGGCTGTTCGGGATGTCGCTCCACAGCAGGTAGCCGCCGTCGGCGAAGTACACCGGTCCCTCCGCCCAGCCGAACCCGGTCGCGAGGCGCTGGATCGCGGCGTTGCCCTGCTTGGCGGTGAAACGCTTGTCGAGCACCTCCACGGCAGGATTGGGAAAGCGCGTGCCGGGGAGATCGCCCAGCGGAAGCGGAGCGTATCGGCCGAACGGCGGGTCGCCGCCGCTGAGAGCGGTCCAGTTCATGTCGTCACTCCCTGCCCTTCGTATTTGTTACAATTTAGGGATGATCCGATCGGCGCGCAGCTGCTCGAAGAAGCTCGTGAACATGTCCTCGGTGTCGATGCAGGACTGGAAACCCGCGCGCCGCGCCTTGATCGTGCTGCTGATGTTGTCGAAGCCGCTGTTGAAGATGAAGTCGCCGAACGGCCAGGAGACCAGGGACTGGTATCGTATCGGTCGCAGGCCGTACTTCTCGGTCATCCGCGCCCAGAGTTCGCCCTTGTCCGCCATGTAGGTCGCGAGCGGCGTCGGCACCGGCTCGGCAACTTCCATCCGGAACGCACGGGCGATCTTCGGCCATAGGTGCTGCCAGCGGAAAATGTCGCCGTTGGTGATGTTGAAGATCTCGCCGCGTGCCGCCTCGCTCGCGCCGGCCCAGTCCGCGGCCTCCGCCAGGATGTCGGCCGAAGTCACCTGATACAGCGCGCGATACGCCGCCTCGCTGCCGGGAAAGCGCAGCGGCAGGCCCAGCTCCTTCGACAGGGCGGCGTAGACGGCGATCACCATCGTGAGGTTCATCGGGTTGCCCAGGGCGAAGCCGCAGACCGCTTCCGGGCGCAGGGCGGTGAAGCTCCAGGAGCCGGCCGCACTGCGGGCGCGGATCAGGTCCTCCTGATCGTAGTAGAAGTTGGGCGGCATCAGCCGCGGGTCGTCCTCGCGCGCCGGCGTCTTGAACGGGCCGAGGTCGGCGCCGTAGGCCTTGCCGCCCTGGTAGAAGGTGACGTGCCGCAGTCCCGGCGCGTTCCGCTCCACCACGTCGAGCAGGTTGCGCAGCATCGCGACGTTGATCTCGCTCTTCTCCGCCGCCGTCGGCTTCTCCAGGTAGGCGCCGAACAGGATGTGCGTGACGTCGCCGAGCCTGCCGAGCTCGCCGCGCACGTCGTCGGGGCGCAGCAGGTCGACGGCGATCTGCTCGACCCCCGGCAGACCGCCATCGGTGCGGCGCGAGAGGCCGTAGAGCTTGGTGTCCGGGGCGGCCGAGAAATGACGCGCGGCGGCGCGGCCGATGACGCCGTGAACGCCCGCGATCAGCACGACGCGACCGGCTGCCATGATCTTCTCCTCGATGCCGAGCAGGTCGGGTGCCGCGGAGCGTGCCGCTCAGCCCATCACCAGCCCCTCGATGTCGTGCTTCTGCGTGATCGGCACCAGCGCCTCGACGACGCGGCAATGCAGGTGGTCGCGCAGGACGGGCGGCAGCGCGTCGTGATAGCGCTGCGTCACCATCATGTCGTGCAGCGCCGCGTGGCCGGCTCCCGGCGCGTCGAACCCCAGCACCAGCACCGGACGGGCGATCGGCGAGGGGTGCGCGGTGCCGCGATGCACGGTGAGCGCCGAGCGGCAGGAGATGTCTCCCATCCGGGGATATTTCCGCACTCCCCGCTCGGCGAAGCGGCCCCAGCTCGCTTCCGGCGGAAACATCTCGTGGTTCCAGCTGCGTCCGTCATCCCACTGCGTGCCGGTCGCCACCTCGAACGGCCCCATGTCGGACGTCACGTCGACGCCGGTGACGTTGAAGGCCAGGGAGGTGATGCGCCTGTCCCGGAAGGTCTCGGGCGGCGAGGGGAAATCCCGGTGCCAGGGCTGGTTCCTGGCACCCTGGAACGGCGTGTCGAAGCCCACCTCGACGATCTGGTAGTCGGCACCCAGGATCTCGGTCGCCATCGCGGTCACCCAGGGGTGCGGCGCGAGCTCGACGAAGCCGCTCAGCGCCTCGGGATGCAGCTCAACGAGGACATGATG
>CAXTNB010000012.1:14899-15891 GCA_964245385.1 uncultured Acetobacteraceae bacterium
CACCACCGCCACCCGGACAACGAGGGGCTGCTGCGCGCCGACGCCGCGCCGCGCCGCGGGAGGCAGCGCGACGTCCCAGCGCCGCGGGCCGCGCCCGATGGCGCCGCCCGGTCGCTGGATCGCCTCCCAGAACGCGGTCATCATGTCCTCGTTGAGCTGCGCCACCCAGTCGCGCGACAGGCCGCCCTTGAGCCCGACGACGCCGTCGCGACGCAGCGTCTCGGCGTCGCCGGCGATGTCGAGGCCAGGCTGGGTTCGTGTCGTCCCCGAGGGCGCGATGATGGACATGCTGTTCCTCCCTGCCACCGGACGTTCGACGCCCTGAGCCCGCGTCGCCTCTGCGCGCGACCGAGCGGTGCACGATAGCCGAGCGCGGCCGAGCCCGACAGTAGGCGCCTCGCGCCCGACGCGGCGCCGGAGCGCGTCGAGCGGACGCCTGCCCTGCATCCGGCGCAGGCCTCGCGCCGCTTCGGCGGGAGCCGGGTACCGGAACCGAGATGAATTTTCTGCCCGACGCCATATTGTCAGACATAACGCAGGTTCATAATCTCACGGCGAAGCGGAGTCACCAAGGCCGCACGGACGAGCCGGATCAGACTCGCCACCAGGGGGTAAGACGATCATGAGACAGGCGTCGTTCGGGTTCCGCTGCGGGACCTCGCTGGCTGCCGGTGTGCTGTCGGGCCTGCTCGCGGCGCCCGCGCTGGCGCAGGCGACCGACCAGGCCGGTGCCCAGGTGGTCGGCACCACCTCCTCGTCGGTGTGCACCAACCCGTCGCCGAGCCACGCCTCGCTGTCCGGCATGATCGTCGGCTTCTCGCAATCCGAGAACGAGCAGAACCCGTTCCGCGCCGCGGAGACCAATTCCGTCAGGGCGACGGCGAAGAAGCGGGGCGTCGCGCGCCTGCTCTACACCAACGCGAACGACGACCAGGCCAAGCAGGTCGCCGACATCGAGAGCATGATCAGCCAGGGTGCGAAGGCGATCATCG
>CAXTNB010000012.1:15901-16563 GCA_964245385.1 uncultured Acetobacteraceae bacterium
CAAGGGCGAGATCGTCGAGATACAGGGCGCCTACGGCAACGCCGTGGAGACCGAGCGCACCCAGGGCTTCGCCGACGGGCTGAAGAAGCATCCCGACATGCATCTGCTGGCGGCCCAGACCGGCAACTGGTCGGCGACGGACGCGCAGCGCGTGATGGAGCAGATGCTGCTCGCGCACTCGACGGCGAACGCGCTGTACTCGCACGCCGACGTCATGACGCTCGGCGCCATGCGCGCGATCCAGCAGGGCGGCAAGCGGCCCGGGCGCGACATCGCGATCGTCTCGATCGACGGCACCAAGACGCTGGTGCAGGCGATCGCCGCCGGCCGGGCGCAGGCCGACGTCGAGACCAACCCGCGCTTCGGACCGCTCTCCTTCCAGGCGCTGGACGGCTGGTTCGCCGGCAAGCCGGTGCCGCAGAAGCTGATCATGAAGGACGGTCTCTACACCCGGGCGAACGCCGCGGCGGCGCTCAAGCAGGGCACGCCGTACTGAGGCTGCCGACGACGCCGCGGCACCGGCCGACCGGCGGGGCGTGATCGAGCCGGTCATGCCCCGCGACGCGACGGCGCCCGGCGACGGCGATGCGCCGCGACAGGCATGAAGCGAGGGACCTTGCGCTACCGATCCGTCGCGTGCCAGGACAGGGAGGACCCGACCC
>CAXTNB010000013.1:0-6926 GCA_964245385.1 uncultured Acetobacteraceae bacterium
TCGCCGACGTAGAGCGCCGGCTCCGCCAGGTCGGCGCGCACGATCTCGTCGATGTGGTGGATGCGCTTCGACCAGCCGGAGAAATCCTCCCGCGCCGAGAGCAGGTCGAGCAGGGCGTCGTCGTCGTAGAAGCGCCGCGCCTCGAGGTCGACGGCCACGGTCTGGCCCGGGCCGAGCCGGCCGCGCCGGACGATCTCGCCCTCCGGCACCTTCACCATGCCGGTCTCCGAGCCGACGATCAGCATGTCGCCGGCGGTGACGGTGTAGCGCAGCGGGCGCAGGCCGCTGCGGTCGAGCCCCGCGATCACCCAGCGCCCGTCGGTGGCGCAGATCGCGGCCGGCCCGTCCCATGGCTCCATCACCGCGTGGCAGTACAGGAACATGTCGCGGTGCGCGTCGGTCATCGCCGGTCCGTCGACGATGCTGGCCGGGATCATCAGCGACTTCGCCATCGGCGCGTCGCGGCCGGTGAAGGTGAACAGCTCGAAGACGTTGTCGAGCGAGGCGGTGTCGGAGCCGCCGGCCTGGATCACCGGCTTGATGTCGTCGATGTAGGCGCCGAGCGAGGCGTCGGCCAGACGCGTCTCGTGGCTCTTCATCCAGTTGGTGTTGCCGGAGATGGTGTTGATCTCGCCGTTGTGGGCGAGCTTGCGGAACGGCTGCGCCAGCCGCCAGGTCGGGAAGGTGTTGGTCGAGTAGCGCTGGTGGTAGATCGCGAACCGGCTGACGAAGCGCGGATCGAGCAGGTCGGGATAGAAGTCGGTCAGGTTCTCGGCCAGGAACATGCCCTTGTAGATCACCGAGCGGCAGGACAGCGAGCAGATGTACAGCTCGCCCACCTGGTCGGCGATCGCCTGCTTCTCGATGCGGCGCCGGATCACGTAGAGGTCGCGCTCGAACTCCGCCTCGGACGAGTTCGGCAGGTTGCGTATCATGATCTGCTCGATCTCGGGCCGGGTGGCGTTGGCCTTCTCGCCGATGCAGCCGGTATCGATCGGCACCTGGCGCCAGCCATGGATGCCGTAGCCGAAGGCCAGGATCTGGCTCTCGACGATGGTGCGGCAGCGCTCCTGCGCCGAGAGGTCGGTCTTCGGCAGGAACACCATGCCGATGCCGATCAGCTGGCCGTCGGCGCGGCTGCCGGTGCGCCCGATGGCGTCGGCGAAGAAATCCTGCGGGATCTCGACGTGGATGCCCGCCCCGTCCCCGGTCTTGCCGTCGGCGTCCACCGCACCGCGGTGCCACACCGCCTTCAGCGCCGCGATCCCGGCCTCGACCACGTCGCGACGGCGCTTGCCGTCGAGGGCCGCGATCAGCCCGACGCCGCAGGCGTCGTGCTCCTGGCCGGGCTGGTAGCTCTCCGACAGCGCCGCCGCGTTGCGCTGCCAGCCGGCGACGAACTCGGGGCCGCTCTCCTCGCTGCGCATCACTCGGCTGCCCTCTGCTGCACCACCTGCTCGTGCGCCTCCAGCCAGCGATGCATGCTGGCCGCCGCGTCGCGCCCGTCGCGTATCGCCCACACCACCAGGCTGGCGCCGCGCACGATGTCGCCGGCGGCGAACACCCCGGGCAGGCTGGTCATGAAGCTGCTGCGTCCCACCTTCAGCGTGCCCCAGCGCGACACCTCGAGGCCGTCCTGGCCCCACAGGGTCGGCAGCGGCTCGGGATCGAAGCCGAGCGCCTTGATCACCAGGTCGGCCTGCAGCACGAAGCCGCTGTGCTCGACCACGTCCACCGACTGCCGGCCGGAGGCGTCGGGCAGGCCGAGCTTCATGCGCACCGCGCGCACCGCGGAGACGGTGTTGTCGCCGAGGAACGCCTCTGGGGCCGCGAGCCAGACGAACTCCACGCCCTCGTCCTCGGCGTTCTTCACCTCGCGCAGCGATCCCGGCATGTTGGCGCGGTCGCGTCGGTACAGGCACTTCACCGAGGCCGCACCCTGTCGCACCGCGGTGCGCACGCAGTCCATCGCGGTGTCGCCGCCGCCGATCACCACCACCGCCTTGCCCGAGGCATCCAGCAGGCCGCTGTCGAAGCTCGGCACCTCGTCGCCCAGCGAGCGGCGGTTCGACGCGGTGAGGTAGTCGAGCGCCTTGACGATGCCGGGCAGCCCGACGCCGGGACCGCCGATGTCGCGCGACTTGTAGACGCCGGTGGCGATCAGCAGCGCGTCGTGACGCTCGCGCAGCGAGGCGAACGCGATCGTCTCGTCGCCGTCGGCGTCGCCGATGCCGCGGCCGAGATGGAACCGCACGCCGCCGTCCTCGAGCAGCGCGTGGCGGCGCAGCACGATGTCCTTCTCCAGCTTGAAGCCGGGAATGCCGTAGATCATCAGGCCGCCGACGCGGTCGTAGCGGTCGTAGACGTGCACCTGGTAGCCGAGCCGGCGGAGCTGGTCGGCGGCCGCCAGACCGCCCGGGCCGGCACCGATCACGCCGATCGATTGCGCGCGCTCGCGACGCGGCCGCGCCGGCTTCACCCAGCCCATCTCCCAGGCATGGTCGGTGATGAAGCGCTCCACCGCGCCGATGGTGACGCTCTCGAAGCCGCGCTCGATGACGCAGTTGCCCTCGCACAGCCGGTCCTGCGGGCAGATGCGGCCGCAGATCTCGGGGAAGTTGTTGGTCGCCGCACTGACCTCGTAGGCCTCCTCGAGACGGCCCTCGGCGCTCAGCTTCAGCCAGTCCGGGATGTTGTTGGAGACCGGGCAGTGCACCGAACAGAACGGCACGCCGCACTGCGAGCAGCGTCCCGCCTGGGCCTCCGCCTGGGCGACGCTGAACGAGCGGTAGATCTCGTGGAAATCCTCACGCCGCTCGGCGACCGCGCGCTTGTCCGGCTGGTGCTGCTCCAGGTGGGTGAATTGCAGCATGCGGTCGGGCATGCGGATGTCCTTGAGGATGAGGAGGCGAGGATGAGGAGGCCGAAGCGGCGGGCGCGTCCTCCGGGATGGAGCCTGACGTCGGCCGCGAAATTACGAAGCGTTCACCTCGATTAAAAGACAGCGGCACTGACCGGTTCGACCGCTTTCACCGCGCGGACGGCACGCGGCCGGCTGCCGCCGCCGAGGACCGGGCCGATCCGGCCCTTCTACAGCGGCACGTCGCGGCGCCCGCCGCCGGCGCGGTAGCGCGCGATGTAGGCCGGCACCACCATCTCCACCGGCGTCGGCAGGATGGAGAAGCTGTCGAATCCCGAGGCACCCGCGGCGACCACGTTGTCGCGCGTCAGCATCGCCAGCTGGTCGCGGGTGAGCGGCTTGCCGGGCAGCCGCTCCATCAGGGCGGCCTGCAGCCGTGCCAGCCCCATCGGGATCTCGAGCATCGGCCGCCTGCGCCGCAGCTCGCCCAGCATCCAGGCCAGCAGCTCGCGGAAGCTCCAGACGCGCGGGCCGCCGAGCTCGAAGATCCGCCCGCGGGCGGCGGGATCGGCCAGGGCGGCGACGGCGGCGTCGGCGACGTCGCCGACATAGACCGGCTGGAAGCGGGTGTCGCCGCAGAACACCGGCATGAACGGCACCAGGCGGCTCATCGCGGCGAAGCGGTTGAAGAACGCGTCCTCCGGTCCGAACACGATCGAGGGCCGCAACACGACGGCGCCGGGAAAGGCGTCGCGCACCGCGTTCTCCCCGGCCAGCTTGCTGGTGCCGTAGGCGCTCGGGCTGTCGGCGCTGGCGCCGATCGCCGAGACCTGCACCAGGGCGCGGGCGCCGGCGGCGGCGGACAGGCGCGCGACGCGCCCCGCACCCTCGACGTGGATGCGCTCGAAGTCGCCGCGCCGGCCCTCGGCCAGGATGCCGACCAGGTTGACGACGAGGTCCGCACCCTCGACGGCGCGCGCGACGCTGGCCTCGTCGGCGAGCGAGGCGAACAGCGGCACCACCTGCCCGACCTGGCCCATCGGCCGCATCTCGTTGGCCAGCGCCGGCTGCCGCACCGCGATCCGCACCACGTGACCCTGGGCGGCCAGACGCTTGACCATGTAGCGGCCGAGGAAGCCGGAACCGCCGAATAAAGTCGCCACACTGCGCGCCGCCATCTGACCCCCGTGCCTGCCCAGGCTCGTTCTAGGCTGGAACGAGGTCGGCGGCGAAAATATCCCCTGGCGCCGAGCTTTAGCGGGCCGCGGAACGACGGGCGGGCAAGCGGAGCGGGGCAAGGGGCCGTGTCGCGCGGGAGCGACCTCGAGACAGGACAGCGAGCGCTTGCGGCCGCGAGGCCGTCGCCGTCGACCGCCGCATTCGCCCCAGTCGTTCAGCCAGACCCACGGCGCCAAGGCCGCCGCTCGGTCATGATCCCTGTCGGGGACGAGCCGTGGCCGATCGTGTCGACCAGCCAGTCGACGAACACCCTCACCCGCGGGGAGAGCTGTCGGCTCGGATAGACGACGGAGATGGGCGTCGGCGTCGGTGGATAGTCCGCCAGCACCTCCACCAGGGCGCCCGACGCGAGGTCGTCCAGGAAGCCGTGGCGTGGCGCCTGAACCAGACCCAGCCCGAGCCGTGCCGCCGCGGCGCTGGTACTCGCGGCACTGACCAGCACGCGCGCCGGCAACGTCACCTCGATCATCCTGCCGTCGATCGTGAACTCCAGCGGCAGCGGCCGCTCGGTGCGCGAGGACACGAAGCCGATCATCGCGTGTCCGTCCAGCCGATCGGGCGAGACGGGAACACCGTGCTCGGCGAGGTAGCCGGGGCTTGCACAGGTGATCTCCTCCATCAGGCCCAGCCGCCGCACCACCATGTCGCTGTCGGCGAACAGGCCCGCGCGCACCACGCAGTCGACCCCTTCGCGCACCAGGTCCACGAAGCGTTCGCCCTCGCCGAGATGCACCGTGAGCGCCGGGTGCTGCGCCAGGAAGGCGGGCAGCGCCGGCAGCAGCACGGTGCGGGCCAGGTTGCCCGCGACATCGACCCGCAGCCGCCCGGCCACCGCCCCGCCGGCGCCTCGATCGGCATCTTCGATATCCGCGAGGATCGCCACGCACCGACGATAGTAGGCGTCGCCCTCGACCGTCGGCTGAACGTGGCGCGTGGAGCGTTGCAGCAGCCGGGTGCCGAGCCGCCGTTCCAGCGCCTTGATGGTCGCGGTCGCGACGGGGCGCGAGACGCCGAGAGCGGCCGCGGCGGCGCTGAAGCTGCGCCGCTCGACGATGCCGACGAACAATTCGAGGCTGGTGATCCGGTCCACGCGACCATTTTGTCCCGCAAAACAATGCTGGCGGCAAATCGGGCCTTATGTCCGCGATGACCAGGTCCAGATCAGGGCTATCAACCAACGGAGGATGCAATGCCCGCACGCAGTCCCGTAGCGCTGGTCACCGGCGGAAGCCGCGGCCTCGGCCGCTCCACGGTAGAGGCGCTCGCCCGCCGCGGCGTTCGCTCGATCTTCACCTACAACAGCAACCGCGCCGCCGCCGACGAGGTGGTCGCGGCGGTCGAGCAGGCGGGCGCGCGTGCGACAGCGCTCCGTCTCGATACCGGCGACAGCACCGCGTTGCCGGCCTTCGCGGCCGAGGTCCGCCAGGTCCTGGCGCGTTGGGGCGCCGAACGGCTCGATTTCCTCGTCAACAACGCCGGCACGTCGCATCACGCCCCGATCGCGGCGGTCACCGAGGAGGATTTCGACGCGCTGTACCGCGTCCACCTCAGGGGCGTGTTCTTCCTGACGCAGACGCTGCTGCCGCTGCTCGCCGACGGCGGTCGGATCGTGAACGTCTCGTCGGGACTGACCCGGATCATCTATCCCGGCAGCGCCGCCTACGGCGCGATGAAGGGAGCGGTCGAGGTGCTGACCAAGTATCTGGCGAAGGAGCTCGGCCCCCGGCGGATCGCCGTCAACGTCGTGGCGCCCGGTGCCGTCCAGACCGACTTCAGCGGCGGCATGGTGCGCGACAACCCCGACGTGAACCGGCAGATCTCGCAGGTGACGGCGCTCGGCCGGCCTGGCCTGCCCGACGATATCGGTCCGATGATCGCCTCGCTGCTGTCGGAGGATAATCGCTGGGTGAACGCCCAGCGGATCGAGGTCTCCGGCGGCATGATGATCTGAGATCATCCGGGCCGCCCCCCACGCGGGCTCGCGCGGCGCCAGGGATGGTCTGCGGCACCGGGAGCCCGTGCGGCGCCTGTTGACGCCGCCTCGGCGCGCCGCTAGATCGCGCTCCCACCACCCGCCGTGTCGGAACGGCGGTTGCCCCTCAGCCCAGGTGGCGGAATTGGTAGACGCGCAGGTTTCAGGTACCTGTGGCCGAAAGGTCGTGGAAGTTCGAGTCTTCTCCTGGGCACCAAGGGACCGCCGTCGATGAGCGTCACGCAGTTCATGCCGAACGCGAGCATCCATCTGCATCGGCACGACCTGCCCGACGATCTTCGCCTCGAGGGTGCGGTCGCGGTCGATACCGAGACCATGGGGCTGAACCCGCACCGCGACCGGCTCTGCCTGGTGCAGCTCTGCGACGGCGTCCGGTCCGGGGGCGTGGCGCAGGTGCACCTGGTGCAGATCGTCCCGGCCGCCCTCGGCGGCCAGGGTGCGGACTGCCCCAACCTCAAGCGGCTGCTGGCCGATCCGGCGGTGCTCAAGCTGATGCATTTCGCCCGCTTCGACGTCGGCATCCTGCAGCACGCGCTCGACATCACGGTGGCGCCGGTGCGCTGCACCAAGATCGCGGCCAAGCTGGTGCGCACCTTCACCGACCGCCACGGCCTGCGCGAGCTGTGCCGGGAGCTGCTCGGCATCGAGCTGAACAAGCAGCAGCAGAGCTCGGACTGGGGCGCGCCGGACCTGACGCCCGAGCAGCTCAGCTACGCCGCCTCCGACGTGCTGCACCTGCACGCGCTGTGGGAGCGGCTGGAGCGGCTGCTGATCCGCGAGGACCGGCTCGAGCTGGCGCTGCGCGATCACCGCGGGGGCGGCGACGAGCAGGAA
>CAXTNB010000013.1:6936-16375 GCA_964245385.1 uncultured Acetobacteraceae bacterium
GCGACCTGCTCGGCTACGAGAGCCCCGACCTGTTCGCGCACTGAAGCGGGCGCTCCGGAGCCGGCCGCGGCACCCGGTCGCGGCACCCGGTCGCGGCACCCGGTCTGCGCGATTGACCGGCTGACCCGGGCTGACCATACAGGTGGCACGGAGTACCTGCCCCTGGACACGATGACGAGCCTGCACAGCACCCATGCTCCCGACGACCTGCGGATCGCGGCAGAGGTGCTGCGCGCCGAGGCGGACGGCCTGTCGGCGCTGGCCGGCGCGGTGGCGTCCGGCGCGCCGCTGGGCCTGTGCCTGATACGGGCGGTGGATGCCATCGCCGGCATTCCGGGGCGCGTCGTGGTGTGCGGCATCGGCAAGTCGGGCCATGTCGGGCGCAAGATCCAGGCCACCCTGGCCTCGACCGGGACGCCCTGCCTGTTCGTGCATCCGGCCGAGGCCTCGCACGGCGATCTCGGCATGATCCAGCCCGGGGACGCGGTGCTGGCGCTGTCCAACTCCGGCGAGACCGCGGAGCTCGCCGACGTGATCGCGCACTGCAAGCGGTTCGGCCTGATCCTGATCGCGATCACCTCGAGCCCGGCCTCGACCCTCGCCCGCGCCGCCGACATCGTGCTGGCGCTGCCGCCGGCGCCGGAAGCCTGTCCGATGGGGCTGGCGCCCACCACCAGCACCACCATGCAGATGGCGCTGGGCGACGCGCTGGCCGTCGCCCTGCTGCAGCGGCGCGGCTTCACCGCCAGCGACTTCGGCCTGTTCCATCCCGGCGGCAGGCTGGGCACCCGGCTGCGCAAGGTGAGCGAGCTGATGCACCAGGGCGACAGCGTCCCGCTCGCCGGCCCGGAGCTGCCGATGCTGCAGGCCGTCATGCTGATGACCAGCAAGGCGTTCGGCTGCCTCGGCATCGTCGGTGCGGACGGGCGGCTGCGCGGCATCATCACCGACGGCGACCTGCGCCGCGCGCTCGACCCGGCGCTCGGGCGGGACCTGCGCACCCTGCGCGCCGACGAGGTGATGAACGCGGCGCCGCGCACCATCGGCTGCGACCTGCTGGCGGCCGAGGCGCTGCGGCTGATGAACGCGAGCCCGCGCCCGATCACCAGCCTGTTCGTGGTCGACGCGTCGCAGCGCCCGGTCGGCATCCTGCACGTGCACGACCTGCTCCGCGCCGGGATCGTCTGAGCCGATGGAACGGCTCGAACCCGTGCCGCGGAGGCCCGCGGCCTCGGAACGGGGCGATCCGCAGCACGGCACCGGTGCGGAGCCGGCGCTGGATCGCCTGCGCCTCGCGGTGCCGGCGGCGCGGCCGGAGCCCGGCGCCGCCTCGACCGAGCGTCGGATCGGCGTGCACCAGCCGGCGCGCGTGCGCCGGCCGCCCAGCGAGCGCGAGCAGGCGCGCCGGCACGTGCTGCTGCTGTGGACCAAGTGGCTGCTGCCGATCGGCGCGCTGCTGCTGCTCGGCCTGATCGCCGCGTGGCCCGAGATCAACCGCTCGATGAACGCCGGGCGCGCCGCCTATCGGCAGGTCGCCGCGATCAGCCTCGATACCGGCAAGATGCTCGGCGCGCGCTATCACGGGCTCGACGCGCACGGCCGCCCGTACATGATCACCGCCGACGAGGCGCGCCAGGCCGAGCCGGACCGCATCGACCTGGTGCGGCCGGTCGCCGACAGCCTGACGCAGAGCGGCACCTGGCTGCTGATCCGCGCGCCGCGCGGGGTCTACATGCCGCACGAGCAGATCCTCGACCTGTTCGACCACGTCTCGCTGTATCGCGACGACGGCACCCTGATGACCGGCCGCACCGCGGTGATGGACGTCAGGCGCGGCATCGTCCTGTCCGACGACTGGGTGCATGCGGAAGGACCGTTCGGCGTGCTGGACGCGCAGGGCGAGCTGATGTCGCAGCATGACGGCGTGGCCCAGTTCCGCGGTCCCGCGCGGATGATCCTGAACGACGACCACGTGGCGCACCCCGCCGGCACGCCGCCCGGCGGCGAGGCATCGGCGCCCTCGGGCGGGACGACCTCTCCCGCCGCCGCGGCCGCCGCGGCCGCCGCGCGATGAGCCCGGGCCGCGCCGCAGGGTGCGCGCTGGGCCTCGTCCTGGCCTCGGCGACGGCGAGCGCCCAGCAGATCGACCTCTCGCACGGCGGCCAGATCACGGTGACCGCGCTCGGCGGGTTCGACTGGGACCAGAAGGCGCAGACCGTGACCGCCTATCGCGACGCGCAGGCGGTGCGCGGCACCGGCACCGTCACCGCCGACCGCCTGGTCGCGTTCTATCGCAAGAAGGCCGGCGTGAAGCCGAAGCCGCCGACGCCGGGCCAGTCGCCGATCGATGACGGGGGTGCGAACGAGATCTACCGGCTGGAGGCGTTCGGCCACGTGCACCTGTTCACCGCCACCGACCAGGCCTTCGGCGATTACGGGATCTACGACATCGACCAGGCGGTGCTGGTGCTCACCGGCCACGCGCTCCGCCTGACCACGCCCACCGACGTGCTGACCGCGCGCGACGTGATGGAGTACTGGTCGCAGACCCGCATGTCGGTCGGGCGCGGCGACGCCGTCGTCACCACCAACGACGGCAGGCGGATACGCGCCGACGTGCTGGTGGGCTACAGCGCGCCGCCCGATCCGACGGCCAAGCGGGCGCAGCCGGTCAGCGCCAAGCCGGGCGCCGCGGCGCCGGACCCGATCGAGAGCTCGGGCAAGCTGAAGAAGGTGAACGCCTTCGGTCACGTGGTGGTGCGCACCCTCACCGAGACCGTCACCGGCGAGCGCGGCGTCTACGTGCCGGAGACCGGCATTGCGCGTATCGTCGGCAATGTCCACATCACGCGCGGACAGAACCAGCTCAACGGGGCGGCAGCGATCGTCAACATGCATACCGGACTTGCCACCATGACCGAGGATCCGGGCGCGCGCGTGCAGGGCTTGATCGTCCCGAACGACGCCAACGGGCCCGGACAGGTGCCCGGCGCGAAGGCTGCCTCGAAGCCCGGCGGCCCCGCGTCCGCGGCCAGGTCCGACGCCACGGCGGGGGGTGCCCCCGGCGCCGCGTCCGGCGTGAGGCAGCAGCCATGAACGAGATGCCGCCGCGGCCGCTGCAGGCCGCTGTCGACCAGCAGGCGCTGAGCGGCGGGCTGAGCGCGCACGGCGTCGGCAAGACCTACAAGAAGCGCGCGGTGGTGCGCGACGTCTCGATCAGCGTGCAGCGCGGCGAGGCGGTCGGCCTGCTCGGGCCGAACGGTGCGGGCAAGACCACCACCTTCTACATGATCGTGGGCCTGGTGCAGCCCGACGAGGGCACGATCAGCCTCGAGGGTGCCGACATCACCCAGCTGCCGATGTACCGGCGCGCCCGCCTCGGCATCGGCTACCTGCCGCAGGAGGCCAGCATCTTCCGCGGCCTGAACGTCGAGCAGAACGTCATGGCGGCGCTGGAGGTGGTGGAGCCCGACGCCGACCGCCGCGACTCCATGCTGGACGGGCTGCTGGGTGAGTTCGGCATCGGCCACCTTCGGCGCGCTCCGTCTCTGGCGCTGTCCGGCGGCGAGCGCCGGCGCCTGGAGATCGCCCGGGCGCTGGCCAGCCAGCCCAACTACATCCTGCTGGACGAGCCGCTGGCCGGCATCGACCCGATCGCGGTGGGCGAGATCCGCGACCTGGTCTCGCACCTCAAGCATCGCGGCATCGGCGTGCTGATCACCGACCACAACGTGCGCGAGACGCTGGAGATCATCGATCGCGCCTACATCATGCATGGCGGCCAGGTGCTGATGCAGGGCGCGCCGGAGGAGGTGGTCGCGCACGAGGACGTGAGACGCGTATACCTCGGGGAAAGGTTTTCGTTGTAGCCTCTCCCTCCATGGCACTCGGACCACGGCTGGAGCTCAGACACACGCAATCCCTGGTCATGACGCCGCAGCTGCGTCAGGCCATCAAGCTGCTCGCCTGCACCAACCTCGAGGTCTCCGCCTTCATCGAGGAGGAGCTCGAACGCAACCCGCTGCTGGAGCGCGACGAGCGCGGCGAGAGCACCCTGGAGCGGCCGGCGCTCGATCAGCGCCCCCTCGCCGACAGCGGCACCACCCTCGGCACCGACCTGCTGGTCGGCGCCGCCACCCTGCCCGACCAGGCCGCCGGACCGCTCGACACCGACTACGCCGAGCAGTTCGACGGCGCCGGCTACGAGGGCGGCGACGCCTTCGCCGATGCCGCGTCCGGGATCGACCCCGGCGGGATGCAGTACGGCGGCCGCCTCGCCGGCGGCTCCGCCAGCGGGCCGGCGGACGGCGGACCGTTCATCGAGAACGTCGCGCAGCAGCCGCGCAGCCTGCGCGAGCATCTCGGCGAGCAGCTGCGCCTGAGCTTCACCGAGCACGCCGACCGCTTGATCGGTGCGCACCTGATCGCGCTGCTCTGTCCGGCCGGACGCGTCGCGGTCGAGGACGGCGTGCTGGCGGCGGCGCTGGGCGCTCCGGTCGAGCGGGTGGCGGCGGTGCGGGCACGGATGATGCGCTTCGACCCGATCGGGCTGTTCGCCCAGGACCTGCGCGGGTGCCTCGCGGCGCAGCTCGCCGAGCGCGACCGGCTGGATCCGGCGATGCGGCTGCTGCTCGACCATCTCGACCTGCTGGCGCGGCGCGAGCACAGGCGGCTGCAGGCGCTGTGCGGCGTCGACGCCGAGGACCTGGCGGAGATGATCGCCGAGATCCGCGCCCTCGATCCGAAGCCCGCCGCCGGCTACGACGTCGGCCAGGTGCCGCCGATCCTGCCGGACGTGCTGATGCGGCCGGGCCTGAACGGCGACTGGATCCTGGAGCTCAACCCGGACACGCTGCCCAGGCTGCTGGTCAGCGAGGCGTTCCACGCGAGGGTGTCGCTGCGCGCCCGCCGCGAGGAGCGGCTGTTCCTGGCCGAGAAGCTGGCCAGCGCCAACTGGCTGGTGAAGTCGCTGCAGCAGCGTGCCCAGACCATCCTGAAGGTCGCCGGCGAGGTGATGCGGCGCCAGGAGGGCTTCCTCGCCGACGGCGTCGGACACCTGCGGCCGCTGATCCTGCGCGACATCGCCGAGGCGGTGGAGATGCACGAGAGCACCGTCAGCCGGGTCACCGCCAACAAGTATATCGCGACGCCGCGCGGCCTGTTCGAGCTGAAATACTTCTTCACCACGGCGATCGCCGGTGTCACCGGCGAGAGCCACAGCGCCGAGGCGGTGCGCTACCGCATACGCAGCATGATCGCCGCCGAGAACGCGGTCGCCACCCTGTCGGAAGACGCGATCGTGGCCGCACTTCGCCGTGAGGGCGTAGACGTCGCGCGCAGAACCGTGGCCAAATACCGCGAGGCGCTGCGAATACCGAGCTCCGTGCAGCGCAAGCGGGAGAAAGCGATCTCCGTCTGATGTCCGGACGCAGCCTGGCCTGACCGAGGTCCGGCCTGAGCGGAACCGCGCGTCCGCCGTCTTTCGTGAGCTTCCTCCTCCCGATCATCT
The DNA here is from genome assembly GCA_964245385.1 of uncultured Acetobacteraceae bacterium. GTDB lineage: Bacteria > Pseudomonadota > Alphaproteobacteria > Acetobacterales > Acetobacteraceae > Lichenicoccus. The sequence continues at coordinate 12,446 of CAXTNB010000013.1, forward strand.
CGGGGAGACAGCACGCATGCAGATCAACGTTGCCGGCAAGCAGATCGACCTCTCGGACGCTCTTCGCACGCGCGTCACCGCGCACCTGGACGTTATTGCGGAGAAATATTTCGACGACGCGCTGGAGGCGAACGTGACGTTCAGCCGCGCGCGCAGCTTCTTCACCTGCGACATCAACGTCCGCGCCGCGCGCGGGCTGCTGCTGCGCGGCGAGGGCGAGGCCGCCGACGCGCACGGCGCCTTCGACGACGCCGCCGAGCACATCGCCAAGCGGCTGCGGCGCTATCGCCGCCGGGTGAACGAGCATTCCCGCGACCTGGCGCAGCGGCGTCCCGAGATCGGTCGCCAGTACGTGCTGCGTCAGGACGAGGAGCAGCCGCCGCGCGCGGCGCGACGCGGCGCGGCAACGGACGCCGGCACGCTCGCCTCGGGCGCCTATGCCACCATCGTCGCCGAGCAAGCCACCGACATCGAGCACCTGACCGTCGGCGAGGCGGTGATGCAGCTCGACCTCGCCGACCAGACGGTGCTGATGTTCCGCAACAACGCCAGCGGGGAGATCAACGTGGTCTACCGCCGGGCGGACGGCCACATCGGCTGGCTCGACCCGACCGACAGCTGAGGTCGCGCCGGCCGCGCCGGCCGGCTCTCAATGCACCAGGATCGGCATCATCTCGTGCTGGCGGATGGCCGCGAAGGCGACGTCGCGGTCGCCGGCGAGGGCCATCGGCGTCCCGTCCGCGGCGTGGATCGAGAACGCCGCGGCGCCGTCCACCACCACCGGCTTCACGTAGGCGAGCTGCGACATCCCGAGCACCTGGAGCTGCTGCACCGAGAGGTGGCGTATGTCGACGGCCACCAGGGCGTCGGGCAGCGCCGGCGCCGTGGCAGGATTCCCAGTCTGTGAACTCATGGTCTTGTTCCTTCAGCAGGGGCGACCGTCCCACATCGGCAACGTGTCGCCCTCCGGTGCAGTTCAGTCCTCGATCGCCACCGAGCGCACGACACGCGGCGGTCGCGAGGGCGCCCGCGCGATCTCGCCCGTCGCCGCGGCCTTGCCCGGCACGCTGGCGCGGGCGCGATCCGGACCCAGGCCGCCGCCCATGCCCCCCTGCGGGCCGCCGCCCTCGGAGATCTCGATGCGCTTCACCCGCACTTCCGGCTGCGGCCGCACCAGGTCGATGTGCAGCAGCCCGCGGTCCAGCCAAGCCCCGCCGATCTCGATGCCCTCGGCGAGCACGAAGGCGCGCTGGAACTGCCGTGCCGCGATGCCGCGATGCAGGAAGACACGTCCCTGCGTGTCGTCGGTCTGGCGGCCGCGTATCACCAGCTGGTTGTCTTCCTGGGTGATCTGCAGGTCGTCCATCTCGAAGCCGGCGACGGCGAGGGTTATCCGCAGCCCGGTGGCGCTGATCTGCTCGATATTGTAGGGCGGGTAGCCGTCCGAGGACGTCTTGGACGCGCGCTCGAGCATCTGCTCGAGATGGTCGAAGCCGAGGAACAGCGGCGACGCGAAGAGCCGGCCAGACATTGAGCCTCCTCCTTGGAGCGAGACGGTGCGGAACCCGATATGGCGTTCCCGCGTGGACGATATGGGCCGTCCTGCGCGCAGCGCAAGCATCCGGCAGCGAGGCCGGCGCCCGGCGTGCCGTCTTGGCGGGCGGGGTCGGCACCGCTACATCGCCATCATGAGCCCGGTTCCAGCCAGCATCGACCAGTCCGCCGATCCGCTGGCGATCCTGATCGCCCCGCACCCGCTGCTGCGGCAGCGGACGCGCCCGGTGCGTCCAGAGGACGTGGCGTCGCTGCGGCCCCTGCTGCCGCGCATGTTCGCCGCGATGTATCGCGCCCCGGGCATCGGCCTGGCGGCGCCGCAGGTCGGCCTCGGCCTGCGCTTCGCCCTGATCGACCTGATGGAGCATGAGGTCGCGGCGCCGCTCACCCTGATCAACCCGGAGGTCGTCGCCAGCAGCGACACGCTGACCTCGCGCGAGGAGGGCTGCCTGTCGCTGCCCGAGCAGTACGCCGACGTGATCCGTCCGCAGGGCGTGCGGGTGCGCTACCAGGACCTGGAAGGCGGCTGGCACCAGATCGAGGCCGAGGGGCTGCTCGCCACCTGCCTGCAGCACGAGATCGATCATCTCGACGGGGTGCTGTTCGTCGACCACATCTCGGCGCTCAAGCGCAACATGCTGATGCGGCGGCTGGCCAAGGCGCAGAAGCTCAAGGCATCCTCCAGGACGGAAGCTTGACCCGCCTGCGGCTGGCCTTCCTCGGCACGCCGGCCTTCGCCGTGCCGGCGCTGCAGGCGCTGCACCGGGCCGGCCACGAGGTCGTCGCCGTCTACACCCAGCCGCCGCGCCCGGCGGGTCGCGGCCAGTCGACGCGGCCCTCGCCGGTGCACGCCGAGGCGCTTCGGCTCGGCCTCGCCGTGCGCACGCCGGCGCGGCTGCGCAAGGACCTCGCGGCGCAGGCGGCGTTCGCGGCCCTCGCGCTGGACGTGGCGGTCGTCGCCGCCTACGGCCTGATCCTGCCCGCCGCCATGCTCGTTGCACCCCGCCGCGGCTGCCTGAACATCCACGCCAGCCTGCTGCCGCGCTGGCGCGGTGCGGCACCGATACAGGCGGCGATCCTCGCCGGCGACATGGAGTCCGGCGTCACCATCATGCAGATGGAGGAGGGGCTGGATACCGGCCCGATGCTGTGCGCCGAGACGGTGCCGCTGGGCGCCGACAGCACCGGCGCCAGCCTGCACGACGCCCTGGCACCGCTCGGCGCGCGGCTGATCCTCGACGCGCTGGAGCGGCCGCCGCCGCCGCGTCCGCAGCCCGAGGCCGGGGTGAGCTACGCGCCCAAGCTCTCGCGCGAGGATGGCCGGCTGGACTGGTCGCAGCCGGCGGCGGCGCTGGATCGTCGCATCCGCGCCATGCACCCCTGGCCCGGCGCCTTCACCCGCCTCGAGGACGAGACGCTGAAGATCATCGGCGCGGTGCCGGAGCCGGGTCCCGTCGCCGACGCGGCGCCGGGCACGGTGCTGGACCGGACGCTGCGCGTCGCCTGCGGCCAGGGCGCGCTGCGCCTGACCCGGCTGCAGCTCGCCGGGCGCGCCGCGCTCGACGCGGACGCCTTCCTGCGCGGACATCCGGTGGCGCCGGGTCGGCGGCTTGGCTGAGGCGGCGCAGCGCTGGGCGGTCAGGCTGGAGTACGACGGCACCCCCTTCGTCGGCTGGCAGCGGCAGGCGAACGGCCGCTCGGTGCAGTCGGTGCTGGAGCAGGCCGCCGGCCGGCTCGCCGCCGGCCATCCGGTGCACTGCGTCGTCGCCGGCCGCACCGATGCCGGGGTGCACGCGGCGGGACAGGTCGCCTGCCTCGACCTGCCGCACGCGATCTCGTCGCGCCTGTCGCGTGGCGGCCTGCGCGACGCGCTGAACTTCCACCTCAAGCCGGATCCGGTGGTGGTGACCCACGCGGCGCGGGTCGCCGCCGACTGGAACGCGCGCTTCTCGGCGATCCGCCGCTGCTATCGCTACCGCATCCTCAACCGTCCGGCGCGCCCTGCCCTGCTGGCCGGGCAGGTCTGGCACGTGAAGCAGGCGCTGGACGTGCCGGCGATGCACGCGGCCGCGCAGCATCTGGTCGGGCGGCACGATTTCAGCTCCTTCCGCGCCGCCTCCTGCCAGGCCGACAGCCCGTGGCGGACGCTCGACCGTCTGGAGGTGACGCGCCAGGGCGAGATCGTCAGCATCGAGGCCGAGGCGCGCTCGTTCCTGCACCACCAGGTGCGCAACCTGACCGGCACGCTGAAGCTGGTGGGAGACGGACGCTGGAGCCGCGAGCGGGTGGCCGAGGCGCTGGCCGCCTGCGACCGACGCGCGGCCGGCCCGACCGCTCCGCCCGACGGCCTGTGCCTGGTCGCGGTGGCCTATCCCG
>CAXTNB010000014.1:0-1948 GCA_964245385.1 uncultured Acetobacteraceae bacterium
GTCCTCGACCGGCACCGGATCGACCGCCACCTCGGCGATCTTCCACGCCAGCTGCTGCTCGCGCGGCAGGCGATCGCTCTCGGGATGAACACGGACGTCGTGGATGATCATCACTTCTTCTCTCGCAGTGCGGCCGAGGCCACCGGGCGGCTCGTCAATGATCGTTACTATCCTCCCCCACCGACATCGGATAAAGCCGATATCTTGCAAATCATAGCCTGTGATTCGAGAGGAGTTGCGGATGTTGCGAACAGGCGCGGCACCCAAGTTGTTCGTCGGCGAGCGCTTGCGCCGCCTGCGCGAGCAGCACCGCATGAGTCAGGTCGCTCTGGCCCGTTCAGTCGGCGTGTCACCCAGCTACCTGAGCCAGATCGAGTGTGACCAGCGGCCGCTGCCGCGCCGGATCATGCACCTCCTGGCCGAGCGCCTGGACGTCTGCGTCTCCGCCTTCGAGGACAGCGAGGCGCTGCGCCTGGTGCACGACCTGCGTGAGGCCACGGCTGACCCGCTGTTCGGGGGCGGCATCATCAGCCTTGCCGAGGCGGAGGCCAGCATCCAGGCCGCGCCAGGGGTGGCCGGACGCTTCCTCACCCTCTACCGCGCGTTCCGCGCGCGCAGCGCGCAGTCGGAGCCGGGCGGCCGCGACACGCCGGTGTCCTTGGGCTCGGACTCGATCTACGAGGAAGTGCGCGACTGGGTGCAGAGCCACCGCAATCACTTTGCCGGCCTGGATCGGGCGGCCGAGGCGCTGGTCGAACACGAACGGTTCAGCCGCAACGGCCTCTACGAGGACCTGGTACGGCACCTACGCGATCGCCATGGCATCACCGTCGCCAGCGACGCAGCGCTGCTACAGCATGGCACCGTCTGGAGGCTGAACCGCCCGACACGCAGCCTGGCATTGGCAGAGGAGGCCTCTACCGAAAGCAGGATATTCTGGATGGGCCACATCGTCGCGCAACTCGAGCAGCGTCGCGAGATCGAGCGCGTGCTCAGGCACTCGCCGCTCAGTACGCGAGAGGCGACCGCACTGGCTCGAGTCGGGCTCGCCAACTACTTCGCTGGCGCGTTGATGATGCCCTACGCGCAGTTCCTTGAGGAAGCGCGGTCGGTGCGCTACGACGTGGCTCGCCTGCAACGACGGTTCGGCGCCAGTTTCGAGCAGGTCTGCCACCGTCTCAGCACTCTGCAACGTCCCGGCATGCCGGGACTTCCTTTCTTCTTTCTCAAGACAGACATTGCCGGCAATGTGCTGAAACGCTCTTCCGCAACACGCTTTCAGTTCTCGCGTTTCGGAGGTCCCTGTCCACTCTGGAACGTCTATAGTGCCTTTACTCGACCCGGCGAAACGCTCGTGCAGCTTGCCCGTACACCGGACGGCGTTACCTATCTGAACATCGCGCGGACGGTCGGCCGAAGCGACAGCGCCTACCTGAGCCGTCCGCGCTCCGTTGCCGTGGTGCTTGGCTGCGAGATTGGCTACGCGCCACTGACGGTATACGCCACCGGACTGGACCTCAAGGACCCTGCGGCAGCCGTGCCGATCGGACCCGGCTGCCGTTCCTGTGAACGGATTGATTGCCGGCATCGTGCTGTTCCGCCGGCAGGTCTCGCGTTGGATGTCGGTACGGGTGAACGTGGCGTCGTTCCCTACAGGATGCGAATGTGACCGGTATCGATGCTATCTCGGCAGTTTCACGTCATGCGGCAGCCTGAACCGTGTTCCTGCCGCGCGGGCATCGGACGGGTACGGCATGAGGTGGGCGAACGCACGTCGGCGATGGCGCGGCGGATGTAGGGTAGGTTCGGCTGCGGCGGTGGTCCTGATCGGCGGGTCCGCATTCTCCCCGGCCGCGTCGCTCGCGGTCGATCGCGCGGCCCACGAAGCCTGCCAGACCGGTCCCGGGTCGAGCCGGACCGACGGGAACGGGCAAAGGCGGTCGCGTCA
>CAXTNB010000014.1:1958-5089 GCA_964245385.1 uncultured Acetobacteraceae bacterium
CGCGATGGGTTCCAAGCTCCGGGACCGGACGCGATGGGGGTCGCGCCGCGATGCGCAGCCCGCCGTGCCGCAGGGGGGCGGACCTCGTGGCAACGTCCGGGATCGGCCTGCCGGTCCCGCCCGGCCTCACCATCACGGTAGAACTCCGGACCGGGCTTCCGCGACAAGGTGGAGGCGGCGCTCAGGCAGGTCGAGCAGGCCGCCCGCCTAAAATCCGACGATGACGGGCGCGCAAGTCCCGATGCCTGGAGCGATAGACACGGTCCTCGACGTCGGCCTGTGCGGTGAGACGGTCAGAGACCGCAACCCGCAGGACATCGTGCTGAGGGCCGGCGTCTGCCTTCGAATGGTTCCACACGACGCCCGCCCTGGCGGGAAAAGCTGTAGACAGCCATCTCATTTATGAGGTATCCATCATTTCTATCATCGGTGTGGGTTCACACGATGGTCCAAGGAGTTCGTTCGAGACTCCGAAAGGGACGAGACGTGCATGATGTCGAGACACCGCCTGTTCGACGAGTGGATCGCGCGCGGAGCGGACCATGATCGGCCGACCGTCGGCCAGTCGTTTCGGGGCACCCTCGCCGGCGCGGCGAGCTCTCGTGCGTAGCGTTCCGGCGGGAGCCGACATCGCCGACGGTCAGTCTCTGCACGTTGCGTCGAGGGTCATCAACGGAACGCGATCCAGACGGAGAACGAGATGGTCCCGCTCGCCACCCAATCATCGCGTTCGACAATAACTTCCAAGCAACGAAATGGTTGATGCCGGAACGGCATCCTCGTCGGCCGTGCTGTGCGTGGCCGCGATGAAAAGAACAGGGGGGAATTCGAGTGAAACGTATCCGAACTGGCAGACGGTTGTTTCCCCGTCAGATCACGACCAGATGGGCGATGGCTCACCAGGCGTCTGCGGTCCTGATCACGCTGGCATTCTCACCCGCCGCCATCGCCGCCGAGGGCGCCGTGTATGGCGGGCCCCAGGGCGGCACCGACATCCAGAACGCCTACACGCCTCCGATCAGCGGCCTCTACGGCGAGGCGCTCGGCATCGGGATCAACGGTGATCCCCTCTACGGCGACTCGGGCGGCCGCCAACCGTTTCGCACCAACGTCGACGCCGCGATCGGCGGTCTCGGCCTGTACTACGTTTATCCGTTCCAGTTCCTCGGCGGCGCGCTCGATACCGCGGCCCTGCAGGCCGGCGGCTACGACCAGGGGAAGATCGCCACTCGAACAGGATACCAATCCGGTCTCGACGGCACCTATGTCGAGTTCCTTGGCTGGAGCCACTATTTCGGCCCGGTCTTCGGCGAGGGCGCATCACCGAAGCAGCCGTTCCCGCGCAAGTTGCCATACGGGCTGGTGGTCAAGCTCGCCTACTCGATGATCTTCCCCGACGGCACCTACAAGCCGAGCTATCTCATCTCTCCCGCGGCGAACAACTACTTCTTCATCCCGAACCTCGCGTTAACGTATCTGACACCGCCGAATGCTTTCGGCGACGGGATCGAGTTCGACAGCCACCTGTTCGTCGACTTCGCCACCCGCAATCCGGAGACGCACTACTTCACCGGAACGGTGATCGACGACGATTTCGCCGTGGCGAACAGGATCGGAAACTGGGAATTCGGGCTTGCCGGCTTCTATGCCCAGCAGGTGCAGCGCGACACCATACGCGGTACGAGCGTATATCCGAACGGCGACAGGCTGCTCGCCCTCGGGCTCGGCCCGGTGGCGTCCTACACCTTTCCGAAGCTGAGATCGGAGGTGAAGGTGAAGTTCCTGCGCAACCTCTACGACCAGAACTCGATTTCCCTGTCGGAACTCGTCGTCAGCTACGCCATGAAGTTCTGACCCGTCGGTCAGGCGGACAAGCAAAAGGAGCGGAGCTTTGCGCAGAATCACACTCGCCTTCCTCATCGTGTTGATGGCTGGCGCGTTCGGGGCCGCCGAGGCGCAGACCGCTGTCACCCCGGGCGGAGCCAACACGGCCCCGAATGCGGCCGGGCCGGTGACGTCGCTGCCCCACGCGGATAACAGCATGCCGACCGGGACGAAATCCTGCGTGCAGTACAGCACGCAGTCGGCCGCGCGGGTCGCCTGCGCACCGGGCGGGATCGTGTGGATCGATCAAGCGACCGGCCAAGCGGTCCGTCCGGAGAGCGCCTCGTTCGGCCGCGGCGGGGCCGGCTACTACACGTGCGCGCGTGTTGGCGCTCGCGCCTGTAACGCGCGGTAGCCCGGACCCGGGAAGCCGGCTCGGCTCCTGCACAGGCCGAGCGAGGCGTGACCGGTGGACGTCGTCGAACCCTGGACCGAGGAGTTCAAGACATGGACGCCCTGATCACGATCCTGCTGGCGCACCCCTTCGTCATTCTCTTCTCGCTGATCGCGTTGGGGCTCTTGCTGAACGCGGCGGCCGGCATCGAGGGATTGGGCAGTGTCAACCACCCCTTCCATCTGCACGATCCCGACGACGTGCAGTCGCGCCGGCCGCTCATGCTCGCAGTGCAGAGGAGCAGGCAAGCTAACCCGCCGCCGCAGTGAGCGATCGGGATCTGAGAAACGATGCCGCCTCCGCCTTGTGTTCCTCAATTGCCTGCCGGCGCACGCTCGGCGAGGTTGTCGGCGGATGGGGACCCGCGCTCGCCCGGGTGATCGAGCCGGCCCCTGAGGCCCGGCGCCCCGTCACCGTTCCTGGCGGACCCCGCAAGGTCGGATCGCGCGCCCGCATTCGCAGGGACGGGTCATGGAACAGCCTCGTTTCGAGCCGGCGTTCGGGTTCGACCAGCTCGCGGGTGATCTGCGCGCACTTGTCCCTGCGCTGGTGGTGCTGGAGGCCACCGGCCGGGCGCATCCGCCTCGTATCCCATCCGGTCGCTCCGAAGGAGGCGCAAGCGCTGGCCGATCCGGTCGCGCGCCGACAACAGCTGATCGAGTTGATCGGCCAGGCGCGCATCCAGGGTGCGACGTACTTTCAAGGCCATGGTCAAGACGCCCCCGGGCCCGGCTCGCCACCGCGCCATCGCAGGCGGGCGCATCAGCGTGCGCTGCGTCCTGTCTTCATGGCGCCGCTGACCGCCGCGCGCTGCACCACGGTCATCCGCCCCCACCATGCCCAGCTTGTCGCA
>CAXTNB010000014.1:5189-6845 GCA_964245385.1 uncultured Acetobacteraceae bacterium
GACCGCCGCGCGCTGCACCACGGTCATCCGCCCCCACCATGCCCAGCTTGTCGCACGCAGACACTCCAAGAAGGTCGCGCTCATCGCCTGCAGGCGCGGCCCGCTCGGCATCCTCGACGCCATCATCAGGACCAACCCCGCAGGACCGCAACCCAGAGCAACCCGCTTGACCCGCGAGACGATCGCCGAGGCGCGTCGTCACCCGCCGATCGCGATCTGCATCGACTGGCGATGCGCGACGATCGGATCGACCTTGGTCGCCACGAGATCCTTGTGCAGCTCGTGGGCCTGATAGTCGCGCCAGCCCTGCACGTCACGGAACGTCGCCGTCATGAGGTAGTCCGGGCTCGTGGGGCGTAGCCTCAGGTCGGGGCCGCAGACGAGCGAGAGCAGGCCGGGGATCGCGCCCGGCAGCGAGCGGAGCCCGGCGGTGAGCGCCTCCACCTGCTCTGTCGTGACGCCGCTCTTCCATGTGAAGGTAACGACGTGGAGGATCATGGGGCCGGCTCCGTGAAAAGGGCCTTCGCGAGCAGCGACGCAATGGTCACGTCCAGGTCCCCTGCCGCGGCCGACGGAATTACCGCGGCGACATGGCCGTCGGGACGCACCAGCACGGCATTTCCCGCGGCGAGGTCGACGAAACGGGAAAGTTCGCCGCGCGGATCGATGAAGTCGATCCCCTCGACAACGAGGGCGAGGGGCAGGTCCTGGTCGTCCCGCCGCATGAGCGCCTCGGCCCGGCTCCGGCCGACCAGGAGCGAGAAGCGCGTGTCGCTGAGCAGGTCGAGCAGGGCGACGGGCGCCCGGTCGCGTTCTACCCAGGCATGGGGCAGGCGGCCGCCGACGACCAGTCGCGGCGCGAAGGCGGAAACGTCGATGTCCGCACCGGTCTGCTCACCGTAGACGAAGCCGAGTTGCAACGCTAGGCTGTCGAAATGCTCGCGCTGGTTGTTGATCTGTCGCTGGATCTCCGACGCCGCGTCGGGCTCGCGGAGCCGCCGTGACAGCGCATCGGCATCGGTCGCGTCGCCCGCCTTCAGCGCCGTCTGCAGGCTGAGGATGCGCTGGGCGTTCTTGTAGCTCTGGAGCGAGTTCGTGACCGCGACCCCGTGACGCTCGTCGTGATACGTGTCGAGCAACGCGGCCCCGGCCCGTCCTCGCTCGACGGCCGCGATCTTCCAGGCTAGGTTGTGAGTGTCCTGCAGGCCGGTGTTCAGCCCGAGGCCACCCGTGGGCGGGAAGCGATGCGCGGCATCCCCGACCAGGAACACGTTGCCGACGCGATACCGGTCCGCCACCTCGGACATCAGCGCCCACGGAAGCACGTGCTTGATCTCGATCTCATGGTCTCCAACCCCGATTGCACTGCGGAGGATCTCCTTGCAACGCTCGGGCGTGAAGCTTTCCCGCGGCATCACCGCCGGATCGTGCGGGTAGAGCATGCACCATCTGTGGTCGATGTCGTAGGCGATCAGGACCCCGGTGTGTGGCGGCTGCATGATCCAGTAGAGGATGGCCGGATGGTCGCGTACGACGTCGCGAAGGTTCGCCTCGAAATGGATCGTGATGAAAGCCTGGGAGGCGCTGTCGCCGACCATCGTGATGCCGAGTTCGCGACGCACGACGCTTCCTGCCCCGTCGGCGCCGACCATGCAG
>CAXTNB010000014.1:6855-16344 GCA_964245385.1 uncultured Acetobacteraceae bacterium
TCTCCGGCGGCGCGCCCCGGGGTCCGTCTCCTCCACCTCGGCTCGGACGATCCCATTCACCTCCTCGCACGTCAGCCAGTTCAGGCCGCGGTGCAACTCGATCAGCGGCGAGCGGGCGACCTCCTCGAGAAGGATGTCCTCGAACAAGGGCTGGGCGAGGTTTATGAGCGGCGTCGGCGTCACCGCGCGCACCGCATCGTCCTGCCGCTCGTAGGGGAGGACGCCGATCTCCTCGCCGGCGAGGGTCGTGACGAAGCGCACCCAGCCGCCGTCCGACACCGGGGTCGCGCGGCGCCGCATCTTGTCGAGGTCGAGGCCGCCCGACCGGCAGATCTCGAGGCTGCGCGGGTTGAGCGCATGCGCCTTGGGCGCACCGTGGCGCGTCCTGAAACGCTCGATGATAAGGGAACGGATACCCTGTCGCGCCAGGAGGACGGCGGTCATGAGGCCGACCGGGCCGGCGCCGACGACAAGCACTATCGGTTGACGATCGACATTGTCTTGCATCTTCTCCGATCCGCTGATCTGGCCGTCTGGAAATGAGGGTGATCTCATAATGAGAGCGGTGTCAACTTCAACCTGGGACCGTCCGGCGACGACGAGTGGGAAGTCTCGTCGACACGCCGGAGCGCATCCTTGAAGCGGTCGATCGGCGGCTCCGACGGCGGCGTCGGGAAGCGCTCCCGGACGCGAAAGCGCCTGATCGACGTCGCACTGGTCCTCATGTCCGAACGCGGCATCGTTGCGACCTCGGTGAGCGAGATCTCGGCCGCCGCCGAAATGGCGAACGGAACGTTCTACCTCCATTTCCGCAACAAGTCCGAGATCGTGTCGGTCATCTGCCAGGGCGTTACGCAGGCGATGCACGCGGAGATGGACAGCAAGCGAGGCTCCGCCCTCGACGGCGCCGCGCGCGTGCTGTTCGCGACCCAGCAGTTCATCGAGATCGCGGCGGACGAGCCGATCTGGGGGAACCTTCTTCTCCGCGCGATCGGCGAGTCGAGCGACATCAAGGGCGACCTCTCGCGCTACATGCGCGCGGATGTCGAGACCGGGATCAGGCAGCGCCTGTTCCGCACCGACTGCGACGAGTTCGTCATCGATTGCCTGCTCTCGATCCTGGTGGCGGGCATCAGCGCCCGGCTGGCGGGCGGTGGCCCGGACGTCAGCCTGCGCGCCGGCGAGTTCATGCTGAGCGTGCTGGGGATGGATCGGGCTGACATCGACGCTCACGCCAGGCCCTTGCGTGAAACGCGCCCAGCGGCGCCGTCCGCGAAGCGTCGGAAGTGATCGATCGCCCAGGACGTCCAGGCGGTCCGTAAGCGCGAATTCCGCCAAGTCTCTTGGTGACCTCTTCACAACGGCTCGCGGGAGCGCATATAAGGGTGGAGAGGGTCAAGGGCCGTTCCGGCGACGCGCGTGTCGCCGCCGCGGGCTCGATGGCCAGGGATCCTGACGGAGCCGCCCCATGCCGGACAGCCACGCCTACACGAGCCCGCATTTCAACGACCTCTCGCACGGCGGGCCGACCGTACCGGCGCCAGACGAGATGATCCGCGACATCATCGCGCTTCGACCATGGCTGCGCGAGATGCAGCCCGAGGCGGAACGGCAGCGACGGGTCCCCGAGGAGACCGTCGGGCGCCTCGACAAGATCGGGGTCTACACGCTCACCTCGCCCGCCCGGTTCGGCGGAGCTGACTTCTCTTCGCGCGAGCTGTTCCGCGTCTACGAGGCGCTCGGCCAAGGCTGCGGTGCCACCTCCTGGACCGTCTGGGCGTCAACCGGCGGTAACATGTGGAGTGCGGCCTTCCCGGACGAGGTCGTCGAGCCGATCTACGCCTGCCCCTGGGTCGGCAGCCGCACCTGCGCCGTCGGCGGCAGCACGCGCCGTCTCGCAGGCACCGCCCGCAAGGTCGAGGGCGGCTGGATGATCAAGGGGGCGTGGCCGTTCGCGACGGGCGGTGCGCACGCTTCGCATGCCTACCTGGCCGTCTATCTCGACGAAGCCGACGACAACGACGTGGGCATGGCGCTGGTGCCGCGCGAACAATATACGCGGCTTGATGACTGGGACACGATCGGGATGGCCGGGACCGGCAGTTCCACGATCGTGATCCGGGAGGAGCTGTTCGTCCCGGACACGAGATTCAGTACGCCGCAGATCCTGCTCCAGCGCCTCGCCGCGATGCGCGAGACGAACGTTCCGGTGCGGCCCGGCGGCCTCGGACGGTCGATCATGGTCGGGAGTGGCAACGCGGTCGGCATGGCGGAGTACGCGCTCGAACTCTACCTTGAGAGCGCGAACAAGAAGCCGATCGCCTACTCGACCTACAAGCGTCAGGTAGACGCCCCGGTGACGCACCTGAACGTCGGCTACGCCCAGATGCAAATCAAGGCGGCTCGTTGCGTCGCGGAAGCCGCCCTGGACGACCTCGACCGTCTTCACGAGGAGAAGGGCGACGTGAGCCCGTCCGAGATGACGCGCTACCAAGCGGACGCGGCCTTCGTCTGGGACACTTGTGCGACGGTGACGGAAACGCTGTTCAAGGCGTCGGGGGCGTCGGCCGTCTCGCGAAAGCAGCCGATCCAGCTCGTGGCGCGGAACTGCCGCACCGGCAGCATGCATGCCGTGCACAGCATCCAGACGTGCATGGAGAACTACGGCCGCCACATCTGCGGGCTCGAGATCAAGCTGAGCACCGGCAACGTCATCGAGCGGGTCCGCTAGGAGCTGCAACCGTCAGGCCTCGCCTTTGCCGGCCCATCCACCCACCGGAGTGCGACGATGGACGTGGTCAGGTTCGACGAGGCGCCCTTCTATACGGCGCCGAATCACGGCGATGTCGAAGCGCGCCGCCTGCAGGGAGGCGAGGCGAGTGCCGCCGGCTTCGCGCTGGTCGGGCACTCGACCCTTCCGGCCGGCGCGGTCATCCCGATGGAGGCCAGCGGCTTCGCGAGGATCTACGTCGTGACCGAGGGCGTAATAACGATCGAGAACGGCGATGGCGTCCGATACCTGCTCGGGCGATGGGACAGCATCCACATCCCTGCCGGCGAGCGGCGCGCCGTTCGGAACCAAAGCGACGCCACGGCCTCCATGATCGTCGTGACGCCCCCGCCGGCTCCGAAGACGGCCGGAAACCTGGACGGCGAGGGGTAGGTGACCTGCCCCTCAAACCGGGTGTCCACCGAACCGGCAGCAGTGCAACGTCGCTGACATTGCAGAACTCCCTGTTCCAGTCCCGGTCGATAGATCCGCCGGTGATACCTTCATCAAGCCTCGCCCCACGCAGGGGCTCAGGATGAAATCGTTACGAAAAATTAGATCATGGGACTGGTAGCCCTTCATGACAGGAGCCTGCCGTGGCGGTCCGGTTCGGTTTCGCGTCGCTGATCCACTCGGGTGGACGGTGGAGGCCATCGTTGATGGCGAGGAGGCAGTGGTGGTGACTGCCCGGCAACGCCGCCAGCACGAGCGCAGGCCCAGGGACCAGGGCTTCAAGGGTCGTTCGCGCGTCGTTGCTGAACGGACGACACGGCGCCGCCGTACGGACCTGATGCAGGCATAAGGCCTGCAGAAGGCGCCGGCCCGCACTTCGGTCCGCTCGATGACCGTGGCACGCCCCGACACGATGTTCTGGCCCGAGGGCAGGCGTCTAGACGAGATGGTAGGCGCGCCTGAAGTAGACGAGCGCGTTTTCGCCGGCGCCGAAGCTGATCTCTCTGACATGACAGAAGAGGACGTCGTGCGTTCCCGCCGTCACCACACGGTCGATCGCGCAGTCGAACGACACCACCGACGCCCCCAGGACCGGAGATCCCGAGCTGCCGATCGTGTGTTCAACTTCCGCAAACCGTTGGTCGATCGATACGTCGCCCCTGCCCGCGAAGGTGGCGGAGATGTCCTGGTGGCCGCGCGACAGGAGATTGACGCACAAGACGCCGTTCTCCCGGAAGAGCGGCGCCTGCCGGCCCGACCTGTTCATGCACACGAGCAGGGTCGGCGGCTCGTCGGTTACGCTACAGACCGCTGACGCCGTGAACCCGCCCCGGCCGGCCTTGCCATCGGTCGTGACGAGGGTCACGGCAGCGCAAAGATTGGCCATCGCCTCGCGGAAGCACTGCTTGCTGACGAGTGCGACCGATGCTTCCGCGCCAGAACGTTCCGCGGCACCTTCACGCGTGCCCGGCGTCAACACGACTCCTCGCGTGACCTGTGACGGCTCGCGGTTCCGGCATCCGGCGCGTCTTCGTGATATGCCTGAAAGACCGGCTGTCGACGCGTCAGGAAGGCCGCCAGACCCTCGCTGAAATCCTCTCCTTCGCAGGCCTGGCGCCGCAGCTCGGCCACGCGTTCCATCGCCTGCACCGGCAGGGGCTGAAAGTCCTCAAGGATCCGGAGCTGCTCCTTGACGGCCCTGACCGCCATCGGCGCCTTCCGCCCGATGTTGCGCGCGACCTCGATCGTCTTCGCTTCAAGCGAGTCGCTGGTGACGAGATAGTTGATGACGCCGAACCGCTCCGCCCGTTCGGCGTCGAGCGGCACCGCGCCGAGAAACATCTCCTTGAGGACGTGGATCGGGACGCTGTTGATGAACCTGATCAACCCGCTCATGCTGTACGGGAGACCGATGCTTGCGGGGGTCATGGCGAAAAGCGCCGTTCGGTCGGCGATCACGAGGTCGCAGCTCATCACCATGTCGACCGCGCCGCCCCACACCGACCCCGAGACCATCGCGATCACCGCGCCGGGATAGGAGCGGATCTGTTGGAGGAAACGCTCGAGCGGCTTGCCCGACGCGATCGGGTCCCGGTCCGAAGCCATCTCGCCGATGTCGAAGCCGGCGCTCCACACTGCCTGACCGATCCCGCTAGTCAGCACGACGACGGAAACACCGGCTTTCGCGAATGCGTCGAGCTCCTTCGACATCGCGCCGAGAAGTGCCGAGCCGAGCGCGTTCCGGCGCCTGGGGTTGGCGAACACGACATGCCCGATCCCGCCCGGGAGGACACTGCCCGTGACGAAGATCCCCGTGTCTTCGGCCGTTGTCATGCCCGATCGCCACTACTTGACGACGGGATCGTCCCGACCGTCTCGGCCTGCCGCACGATGCCTTCGGCGCGCAGGGCCTCGATCGAGGCGCGATCGAACCCGGCGCTGCGGAGGATCTCGACCGTGTGTTCGCCGAGCAGCGGGGGAGCGTGACGCGTGAGAGGTTTCGTCCCCGCCCGCTCGCGTCCATTGCTGACTGGCGTCGTGACCATGCGGACATCACCGAGCGTCGCGTGCCGGACCGGTTCGACGAGGTTGTTGTGCATGACCTGAGGATCGTTGAAGACTTCGTCGAGCGTGTTGATGGCGCCCGCCGGAAGCCCGATCTCGACGAAGAGCTCCGTCCACTCCTTCTTCGGACGTGCCCGCAGTCGATCCTCGATCAACGCCTTGAGCTCGTCGCGGTTCGCAACACGAAGCTCGTTCGTAGCGAAGCGGGGGTCCGCGGCGAGCGCGGGAAGTCCCAGCGCCTGGCACAGGCTGACCCACATGTCGGAGGTGATCGGAGCGAGATTGAGCGGGCCATCCGCGGTCTCGAACACGCCGTAGGGGGCGATCACCGCGTGCGCGTTGCCGGTCCGCTTCGGAACTTGGCCAAGGCTCAAGTAACGCTGCCCGTGCACGCTGAGGAGTGATACGAGGCTGCTCAGCAGGGAGGTGGAAACGTGCTGGCCGACACCGCTCCGCTCGCGTTCCAGCACCGCCCCGAGAATGGCGATCGAGAGCCACATGCCCGAACTCAGGTCGCCGATCGCCGTTCCCGTCCGCAGCGGTTCGCCTTCCGGGAAGCCGGTCAGGCTCATGAGGCCGGAATAGCCCTGGGCGATCTGGTCGAAGCCTGGCCAGTGGCTGAACGGCCCGTCGGCACCGAACGCGCTGATGCTTCCCATGATCAGCCGCGGGTTCACACTGCTCAGGGCCGCGTAGCCGAGGCCCATTCTGTCGACCGTCCCGGGCTTGAAGTTCTCGAGGACGATATCGGAGTCGGCGATCAGCCGACGGATGATCTCGATCCCTTCCGGCTTGCGCAAGTCGAGGCAGAGGCTGCGCTTGTTGCGGTTGCACGAGAGGAAGTAGGTGCTGACGCCGCGATCGAACGGTCCCCAACCCCGACTCATGTCGCCGGAAGGGGATGGCTCGACCTTCACGACATCCGCGCCGAGATCGGCGAGGACCATCGCGCAGAACGGGCCCGACAGGGCGCGGGTCAGATCGACGACCTTGAGACCCGAGAGCGGTGTCATCGCGTACCCCGGATGTGCCGACGCGGTCGGCAAGAGCGGCTCACGACGCGTGCTCCCGCGTAAGCCACCTCAAGCAACGCCGTCGCGGATCGTGTTCGACAGAGTGCCGATCCCGTCGATCGAGATCTCGCAGATGTCTCCCGGCTTGAGGAACAACGGGGGCTTCCTGGCGTAGCCGACGCCGGCGGGTGTGCCGGTCGCTATGACGTCGGCCGGCTCAAGCGTCATGACCTCGGACAGGATCTCGACCAGGGTGGCAACGTCGAAGATCATGTCGCTCGTGTTGCCGGCCTGCATGACGGCGCCGTTCACGCGCGACGTAATGCCGAGGCCGCGCGCGCCTGCAGGCAGCTCGTCCACCGTCACCATCTCCGGGCCGAAGCCGCCGGTCTGGTCGAAGTTCTTGCCGATGGTCCACTGCGTCGACTTGCGCTGGTAGTTGCGCACCGACCCATCGTTGAAGCAGGCGTAACCCGCGACGTGGTCAAGCGCCGCAGCGGCGGTCACGCGTTTCGCGGTCCGCCCGATGATGACGGCGAGCTCGGCCTCGAAGTCGAGCTGGTCTGAAATCGCAGGACGGAGCATCGACTTGCCGTGCGCAACCAGCGATGTCGTGGTGCGCATGAAGACGGCAGGATAGTCCGGGATCGGGTTGCCGCCTTCCTTGGCGTGATCCCTGTAGTTCAGCCCGATGCAGATGATCTTGCCCGGGTTCGGGATCACGGGAAGCAGGTCGAGCCCGTCGCGTCCGACAGTCGATCCACTCGGCTTCGACGACAACACGTCCGCGAACGTCGACGCCGCGGAGAACATCCGAACAGCATCCCCCTCGACAGCCCCGTAGCGAGACCGACCCTCTTGCAGGAAGCTCAGGATTCTCAAGGCCGCTTCTCCTCGCGATCACTCACGTCGACAAGGACGCGAACGCGCTCGCTTCGTCTAACCATTTCTGCGGCGGACGCTGCCAGCCGCCGATCTTGAAGTCCGGCGCCTGCCAGCGCAGCGGCTCGTCCTCGATATCCATGGTCTGGTAGTGGCTCGGGAAGAGCTCGATCCGGTGTCCGTCCGGATCGCGGACGTAGAGGAAGCGCGCCAGCCCAGGGCTGAAATGGCGAGCCGGCCCAAACTCCACCAGATCGGCAAAGTCGGACCGGACGAACAGATCGGCTGCGGCCATCAGGTTCTGGGTCTCGGGAACGGTAAATGCGACGTGGTGGAGACGTGGCCCTTCACCTGCGGCGAAGACGATGTCGTGCGGGTTGCCCTTCCGTTGAAGGAACACCATCAACGGCGTTTCCTGATCGTCGACGACGTATTCGGAAAGCCGGAAGCCCATCGCACTGTAGAAGTCGAGGCTGTCCTGCACGCGCGGAGTCATGACCTGGACGTGGTCAAGCCGCTGGGCGGCTGCGCCCTTGTGCATCTCGATGTGGTGGAACAACCGCGGCTTCGTGGTCATCGAGACGCAGAGCTCCAGCGGCGTTCCCGCCGGATCGACCGTGTGCAGGGTACGGCCCTGGTGCGGAACCTCGGCCCAAGACACGGGAAATCCGGCCTCGGCGAAAAAGGTGCGCGCCGCTCCTAGATCGTCCTCCGTCAAGCAGCGAAAGCCGACCCGCTCCGTGGCCGGCTCCCCGACCTTGAGCACGAGGCTATGGTGACAAGCCTCCTCCAGCCCGCGCAACCACACCGTCTCGTTGTTCTCGTCACTCACGACAAGCCCGATCAGGTCAACATAGAAGGCGCGGGACGCGGCGAGGTCGCGCACGTGGTGGACGACGTGGCTCGAGCGTGTCACGGCGAAGCTCGGCTTGTGGACCGGAGTTGGAAGCCGGATTGCCATTGACGCGTTCCCAGACGAGAGACCGCGACCCGAGCGTGCAGTCGAATGATGCGCTCGCATCGAGTCCGTCGTGTCTCCAGAAGTGAGGGGTATCTCAGTTTACTCGCGCTGTCAACGCGCGAGCGGATGAAGGCGAGCATCCGCCGTGTTGGTCGCGAGCGACAGGCCGGGCGCTGACCCCGGCCCGGCCTGTCACCCGCTCGTCTATCGGGCGGCGAAACGTCGCGGGACCTGAAGGTAGGATCCGTAGTCCCCGCCGGTGTGGATGACGTGACGACCCTTGTTGTCCGGTGCCACGTTGTCGACGCCGGGCATCACGCCGCCGAACAGGTGCGAGCCGCGGACCAGGAGCCGGAGATGATCGCCGGGCGACAACGCCAGCCCGACCGGGAACATGTCGATCTCGATGCAGACGATCTCGCCGGGCGACAGCTTCTCGATCCGATCGAAGCTGTGGACGGGGATCGCGTCCGTGGACTTCGCCTCGTCGAGATGCCGCATCGACGCGCGCAACCGTCCGTTCGACCCCTTGTACTTCAGGATCGCGGCCCCCCGCTTCGTCAGCGCCTGCATGGCCGGCCCGTGATTGGGAACGTTGAACTGTTCGAGCGGAACGCCGGAAGCATCGAGCTTCTGCAGGAACACGAAGAGGTCGAGGTCATCCGCGCCGTCGGCCTCGACCCAGAGCACCAGCTTCGGATAGCCGATGAACTCCGTCGGCGCCTCGACGGTGAGCGTGAAGGCGGCCTCCGCGTCCTCGTTCGTCGCGTCGTAGCCGGTCGAGGCGGCGGCCGCGGGTGCCGTCATGCCGAGCGTGCCCGCTGCCGCGTCGAGATGGTAACGGGTTTCCACGGCGTCTTCCGGCGGGAAGGCGTCGGCCGGCACGTTGAGGCGATCGTTGCCCGCGAGGTCCAGCACGGCGTAGCGGACGCGCGGCGTTTCCGTCCAGCCGTTGTCGACGCCCTTGAGGTAGTGGTCGAAGAAGCGGAGGAGGTCCGTCCGGGCGGTCTCCTCGTAGTAGTCCGGCCATTCCATCGTGTTGTGGATGCGAAGCCACTTCTCGGTCGAACCCATCTCGCGCCAGCCGCGGAACGTGCCCGGAGTGTGGATCGAGTTCGAGTAGCTTGCCACCACGTAGGCCGGCGCCGTGATGTTGGCGAAATCGGGAATTTTCGCCTTCCAGAGCTCGTCCAGCAGCGGGTGCTGCTCGATCTCGGCGACGAGATCCTCGCGGCGATTCCTGCCGATGAAACTGCTGGAAAGCTGACGCGGAAAAGGCACGTCGGGAATGCCGCCGCGCTTGATCAGGTCACGGTAGATGTCGCTCATGCCTTCCCACGGCGCGA
>CAXTNB010000015.1:0-8260 GCA_964245385.1 uncultured Acetobacteraceae bacterium
GCCCGGCGTCGATGGCGCGGATCGCCGCCCGCTTGACGTTGTCCGGGGTGTCGAAATCCGGCTCGCCGGCGGAGAGGCTGATGACGTCGCGTCCCGCCGCCTTCAGCGCGCGCGCCTTGGTCGAGATGGCGATGGTCTGGCTGGGGCTGATCTTGTTCAGGCGGGCGGCGATGAGGTTCATGACGGCGGGACGGCTCTTGCGGCGGGGAGCGCAGGCTAGAGCAGAACCGCGCCGCGGGGAACCGCGGCCGGCAGGCACGGCGCGCCGGCGGACGCGATCGGGGCGAGCGTGTTCATCCGATCTGCCTGGTTTCGCGGCGGGCGGGAGGCGCTCGGCCTCAGCAGAACCGGACCGGCGCGGCTGATGCTCGATCCCGGCGACGACCGGCAGCCCGCGACGATCAAGCGCTGCCTCAGCCGGATGGTGAGCGAGATGCGGGCGTTCCCGGCTATCTTGCAGCGGTTCAGGGAGGTCGGGAGAGGCGGGACGGCGAGCGCGCCCCTGCCCGGCGCCGCCGCCATCGCCGCGAGCGCTTCCGCCACCGAGGCGGCGAAGCGGTGGCGGCGAAGCGGTGATGGCGTCGCAGGTCAGCGCGAAGTTACGAAGCGAGATCCGAAATCACGGAAATGCCGCAGTGCCGGCACGATGTCCTGTCAGCATCCACGTCATGGAGGTCGTCATGCAGACAAGGACATGGCTTCAGCGGGCCGCCAGGCTGCTCGTGATCGCAGGGCTCACCGCATCCCTCGGCGGCTGCATCATCGCACCGTACGGCTATCCCGACTACTACCACCACCCCTACCACGGCTACGGCTACGGCTACTGAGGCTCAGCCGATCGCGAACAGGTTGTAGCCCCAGCCGGGAAGATCCACGTAGAGCCCCTCGCCGCCGAGCATGTCGCCGTCGCGGGCGTAGTGCTCCGGCCCCAGCCGGTCGGACAGCGACACCACCCGGCCGGACAGCGTCGGGTGGACGACGCGCAGGCGGCACTGGCCGCGGTCGGAGCGGTAGTTCACCACGCAGAGCAGGCGCGGGCCGCCGGCATCCGACCAGGTCGAGGCGGCGAAGGCCTCGTGGCTCGGGTTGCCCTCCCAGGCGGCGGTGGCCTCGAGCGGCTCGAAGCTGCCATGACGCAGCAGCGGGTCGCGCAGCACCGAGAGCAGGTCGAGGTAGAACTCGTGGATCGCCGGGTCCATGCCCTCGGTCGGACCGCGATCGAGATGGATCGGGATGTGCACGCGGGCACCTTCGAGCTGCCCCTGGTGCAGCAGGCGCAGGCCCGGCGCGCAGAAGCTCAGCACGGCGGCGGCCTTGTGCTGCTGCAGGCCGAAGCTCGCCGCGGCGCGCGGCTCGTCGTGGTTCTCCACGAAGCGCGCCAGCCGCGATTGCCGCGCCGCATCGGCGCCGAGCAGCGCCCGCACCCGGCCGGCATCGGCGTCGCGCAGCGCGTCGTACAGCCCCTTGTCGTAGGCATAGTCGAAGCCCTCGGCGAGCAGGGTCGACTCCAGGTCCCAGTAGACCTCGGCCAGCAGGCAGAACTCGGGCCAGGCCGCGCGCAGGCCGGGGATCGCCTGCTGCCAGAACGAAGCGACCGGACGCCCGTGCAGCCAGCCTCCCCAGCATCGCTCGAAGGTGGCCGGCAGCAGCAGCATGGCCATGTCGCAGCGCAGCCCGTCGCAGCGCCCGGCGATGTCGAGCACCACGTCGCGCATCGCCGACTGGGTCTCGGGATTGCTGTAGTCGAGCTGCACCGTATCGGGCCAGCCGGGGAAGTACGGATCCCGGCCGTGCGCGAGCACGAGCCGGCCCTCCGCGGTGTCGATGGCGACCCAGTTCTCCGGCTCCGCCGCCAGCGCCGCCTCGCTGCCCTGGATGAACAGCGACGGCCGCTGCCGCACCCAGGGATGGTCGAGTGCCAGGTGGTTGGGCACGAAGTCGAGCATCAGGCGCAGCCCGGCCTGGCTGACGCGCTGGCGCAGGCGGCCGAGCGCGTCGTCGCCGCCGAAGCGGGCCTCCGCCGCGTAGCCGGCGACGGCGAACGGCGAGCCGCAGATGTCGGCCTCCGTCAGGTCCGGCAGCGCCTCGCGGAAGCCCGCCTGCCAGGAGGCGTGGCTGCGCGAGATCGCGCGGCCCTGCTCGCCGGTCTGCCAGACGCCGAGGAACCAGACCCACTCGAAGCCGAGTTCGGCGACCGCGCGCAGCGCCTGGTCGGAGATGTCGTCCAGCGTCGCCGGGCGTCCGAAGCGGCGGGAGATGCGGCCCAGCAGCACCCGGGTGTTGATCTGATACAGGATCGGGTTGGCGGATCTCGGGGGGCGCACCGGGCTCGAGGCGGACAACGGCATCTCCGGGCTGGTGGTCAGGCGCCGCGCAAGGCGGCCGCCCGGACCTCGGAGGCCGGCAGGCCGCGTTCGCGCAGGGCACGGAGCGTGCCAGCCGCGTCGCGTTTCGCCAATCGCCGCCCCGCCGCGTCGCGCAGCAGAGGATGATGGAGATAGGCCGGCGCGGTCCAGCCCAGCAGCGCCTGCAGCAGCCGGTGCAGGTCGGTGGCCGGACGCAGGTCCATGCCGCGCACCACCAGGCCGACCTCTTGCCGCCAGTCGTCGTGGGTGACGCAGAGGTGGTAGCTCGCCGGCGCGTCGCGACGGGCCAGCACGACGTCGCCGAACGCCTCCGGGCGGCAGGGCTGCCAGCGTGCCGCGGCGGCAGCGCCGGCATCCTCGAAGCGGAGCGCCGGGGTGCCGGACAGCCGACGCAGGGCGGCCGCCATGTCGAGCCGCAGCGCGTGCGGCCGGCCCGCCTGCAGTCGGTCGCGTCGCACCGCAGGGTCGAGGCGTCGGCAGGTGCCGGGGTAGCGCGCGGCGCCGTCCGGCGCCTGGTGCGGCGCGTGCGACGACTGCGACAGCTCGGCCAGGATCTCGGAGCGGCTGCAGAAGCACGGATACAGCAGCCCCTGCGCCTGCAGGCGGTCGAGCACGGCGCGATACGCGGCCATGTGGTGCGACTGCACCCGCACCGGGCCGTCCCATTCCAGGCCGAGCCACGCCAGGTCGTGCAGGATCGCCTCGGCGTGCTCCGGCCGGCAGCGCGACGGGTCGATGTCCTCGAGCCGGAGCAGGAAGCGGCCGCCCGAGTCGCGCGCGAGGCGCCAGGACAGCAGCGCGGAGAAGGCGTGTCCGAGATGCAGCAGCCCGGTCGGGCTGGGCGCGAACCGGGTCGTGACCGGTCCGGCGAGGTCAGGGTCGGACGAGATCATGACGAGCGAACCGGCCGGCTTGCAGGGCTGCGGGGCCTCTGCGATAGAGTGTGCGAGTATAGGTGGTGCGGCAAGGCAGGCGGATTCGATCGGAGGCCTGCGCGACCGCCCGCGAAAGGATGCGTCTTTGCCTGACGGCGGCCTGCATTTCCCGGCTCTCGTGCTCAATGCGGATTTCCGGCCCCTGTCGTACTTCCCGCTCTCGGTCTGGTCCTGGCAGGACGCGGTCAAGGCGGTGTTCCTCGACCGCGTCTCGGTGCTCAGCGAGTACGAGCGGGTGGTGCGCTCGCCGAGCCAGGAGTTCCGGCTGCCCAGCGTGATCGCGCTGAAGGACTACATCCCGGCGGCGCGCAAGCCCGCCTTCACCCGCTTCAACGTGTTCCTGCGCGACAACTTCTCCTGCCAGTACTGCCTGGACCGGCTGCCGACGCACGACCTGACCTTCGACCACGTGGTCCCGCGCAGCCGTGGCGGCCGCACCACCTGGGAGAACGTCGTCACCGCCTGCGGCAGCTGCAACCTGCTCAAGGGCTCGCGGCTGCCGCGGGAGTGCCGGATGCATCCGCGCAAGACCCCGACGCAGCCCACCACCTGGGAGCTGCAGGAGAACGGGCGGGCGTTCCCGCCGAACTACCTGCACGAGAGCTGGCGCGACTACCTGTACTGGGACAGCGTGCTGGAGAGCTAGCGGCGCCTGCCGCCGTGATCTAGCGCAGCGTGCTGACCTGGGCGCCGTCGGCGGTCAGGAAGTCGATCAGCTTGAGCGACTGGTCGGTGGCCTCGACCAGCTGCGGGATGATCTTGCGCAGCATCTGGAAGTCGGTCGTCGAGAGGCTGGCGAAGATGGTGTCGTTGCTCGGCCGCTGGATCCGGCTCAGCCTGTCGATCAGCTCGCGCGCCTTCGGCGTGACCGTGAGCAGCACGCGGCGGCGATCGTGCGGGTTCGGCTTCTTGCGCACCAGCCCGGCCTCGACCAGCTTGTTGACCTCGATGGTGACGAAGGCGCCGCTGAGGCGGAGATGATCGGCCACCTGGATGATGCCGAAGCCGTTCTGCTCCTGGTGGTGCGCGATCGTGATCAGGATCGTGTATTGCTGCCCGGTCAGGCCGACATAGCCGGCCACGCGGGAGCGGTTCTCCTGCATGCGCGCCGCGAACGCCATGATGTCGTGCACCAGCTGGCGGAAGGCCAGGTCCGAGCCGTCGAGCAGCAGCTCCGGCCTCGAGACCATCATCGGCCGGCTGTCCGGCTTGGCAGCGGCGGCGGCTACGTTCAGGGTTTTCATCGTTGGTTACTATTTTGATACGATTGCGTGTATATCGGCCGCCGCCTCGTCCAGCAAGACATCCGAATGGCTAGCGCAGGCCGACGGCACGCCTCCCGGCGCCGCCTCGTCCGGAACCCCGGATGTTCGTGATCTACGGCATGCTCGGCTACTTCGTGGTGGCGATGATCATCGCCGCCGTGATCCTGCGGCGCGTGCGCGCGCGCGAGCGGGCGCGTCGGCAGGACGGCTTCCACGGCCGCCACGAGGGGCTGTGGTTCGGGAGCCCGGGCGGCAGCCTCCCCGGCGAGGCGCCGCTGCTGCATCGCGTCACGCTGCGCGGCCGGGCGGTGCGTTTCTACCGCTCACCCCTGGTGGGTGCCGACTTCCCCTGGACGGTGCTGCGCGACCTGTACGAGCTCGCCACCGACGGCGGCAGCTACACCGTGGGCGCCGAATGGGTCTACGCCGACCAGCCCGGCCTCGCGCAGGCGATCCTGACCGACCGCGGCGTCGAGATCCTGCTGTCGCACTGGGCGTGCCTGGAGCTGCTGGCCAGCCTGAGCCACGACGCGGCGGCGCGCGACACGCTGATCGGCCAGTTCCGCGAGTGCATGGCCGAGGCCTACGTGCTGCAGTGGGCGGGGCTGTCGCGCGAGGAGTTCCTGGCGCTGTGCGCCCTGGCCTCCAGGCGGCCGCACGCCAGCGCGTGACGCGGCGTCAGGCGGGCACCACCCTGCCCTCGCGCAGGGTCACGGTGCGGTCCATGCGACGGCCGAGCTCGAGGTTGTGGGTGGCGATCAGGGCCGCGAGCCCCTCGCCGCGTACCACGCGCAGCAGCTCGTCGAACACCTGGTCGGCGGTCGCCGCGTCGAGGTTTCCGGTCGGCTCGTCGGCGAGCAGCACCCGCGGCCGGTTCGCCAGGGCGCGCGCGATCGCGACGCGCTGCTGCTCGCCTCCCGACAGCTTGCCGGGCAGGTGGTCGAGCCGGTGGCCGAGGCCGAAGCTCTCGAGCAGCGCCTCCGCCCGCCGCCGGGCGACGCCGCGCGCCGTGCCCAGGATCATCTGCGGCAGCACCACGTTCTCGCGGGCGGTGAACTCCGCCAGCAGGTGGTGGAACTGGTAGACGAAGCCGATCGCCCGGCCGCGGATCGCGGTGCGCTCGGCGTCGGCGAGCCGGCCGGCGTCGCGCCCGTCGACCAGCACCGCCCCGCCCTGCGGCCGCTCCAGCAGCCCGGCCAGGTGCAGCAGCGTCGACTTGCCGGTGCCCGACGGCGCCATCAGCGCCACGATCTCGCCCGGACGCAGCGACAGCTCGGCGTCGCGCAGCACCTCCAGCCGGCCGTCGCCGCTCCGGTAGCCGTGACGCAGCGCGCGCAGCGACAGCGGCGGCACCACCTCACTCAAGACCCGGCGCCTCACTCATGGCGCAGCGCTTCCACCGGATCGGTGCGCGCCGCGCGCCAGGACGGGTACAGCGTCGCCAGCAGCGACAGCAGCAGCGCCATCGCGATCACCTGTATCACCTCCGGCCACTCCAGCTTCGCCGGCAGGTGCTCCAGGTAGTACACCTCCGGATTGAACAGGTTGGTGCCGGTCAGCCGCTGCAGCCACTGCCGGATGCGCTCGATGTTGAGGCAGAACACGATGCCGACCAAGGTGCCGGCCAGCGTCCCGGTGACGCCGACCGAGGCGCCGCACATCAGGAAGATGCGCATGATCGCGAAGCGGCCGGCGCCGATGGTGCGCAGCACCGCGATGTCGCGGGTCTTGTCCTTGACCATCATGATCAGCGACGAGATCACGTTGAACGCGGCGACCAGGATGATCAGCGTCAGGATCAGGAACATCACGTTCTGCTCGACCTGCACCGCGCCGAAGAAGGCGTTGTTGCTCTGCGTCCAGTCGAGCACGCGCAGCGGCACGGCGGGCGGCAGCGCGTCGCGCAGCCGGCGCGTCACCGCCTGCACGCGATCGGCGTCCGTCGTCATCACCTGGATCAGCGAGACCGCGTCCGGCATCTGGAAGAACACCTGTGCCGCGGCGAGCGGCAGGAAGGCGTAGGAGGCGTCGTAGTCGTTGACGCCGGCGTCGAAGATCGCGACCACGCGGTAGGCGCGCACGCGCGGCATGGTGCCGAACGCGGTCGCGGCACCGTTCGGCGACACCAGCGTCAGCCGGCTGCCGATGCCGAGATTGGCGCGCAGCGCCAGGGTCGAGCCGACGACGATGGCGTCGTCGCCGCCGAACGCATCGAGGCTGCCCGCGCGTACGTTGTCGCTGATCTCGTGCAAGGTCAGCAGGTCGGCCCGCGACAGGCCGCGTATCAGGCCGCCGGCGCTGTAGCTGCCGGCGCTGAGCAGCACCTGCCCCTCGACGATCGGCACCGCCGAGCGCACCCCCGGCACCCCCGCGACGCGGCGCGCGATGTCCGGGTAGCCCTCGATCGGCACGCCGCTGCCGTAGATGCTGAGGTCGCCGTTCAGGCCGAGGATGCGGCCCATCAGGTCGGCCTTGAAGCCGTTCATCACCGACATCACGATGATCAGGGTGGCGACGCCGAGCGCGATGCCGATCAGCGAGAAGACGGCGATCACCGAGACGAAGCGCTCGCCGCGTCGCGCGCGCAGGTAGCGGCCGGCGACCGCGCGCTCGAAGGGCCCGAACATGCTCCCTCCCGGCCCGGGGCTCAGCGCAGCCGGCGCAGCAGCGACGTCGCGTCCTCGAGCGGCATCTCCTCGCGCGCGCCGCCGGCGCGTCGCTTGACCTCGACGCGTCCGGCGGCCGCGCCACGCGGACCGACGATGAGCTGCAGCGGATGGCCCATCAGGTCGGCGTCGGCGAACTTGACCCCGGCGCGGTCCTCGCGGTCGTCGAGCAGCAGGTCGTGCGGTGCGACCTCGTGCAGCCGCGCGCACAGCGCCTCGCAGGCGGCGTCGCCGGGCCTGAGGTTGAGGATGGCGGCGCGGAACGGCGCCACCGCGAGCGGCCAGACGATGCCGGCCTCGTCGTGGCTGGCCTCGATGATGGCGCCGGCCAGCCGCGAGATGCCGATGCCGTAGCTGCCCATCTCCGGATGCAGCGGCGCACCGTCCGGACCGGGCACGGCCACCTCCATCGAGCGGGTGTACTTGGTGCCGAAATAGAAGATGTGGCCGACCTCGATCCCCCTGCCCTCGCGACGCAGCCCCGGCTCGACACCGGCCCAGGCCGCCTCGTCGTGCTTCTCGTCGGTCGCGGCGTAGAGTGCGGTGACGCGCGCGAAGAAGGCCTCGAGCGAGACGGGGTCGGCGAGATCGACCGGCTCGTCGAGCCAGTCGCGCTCCTCGAAGCGGCCGTCATAGAACACGCCGCTCTCCCCGGTCGGCGCCAGGATGATGAATTCGTGGCTGAGGTCGCCGCCGATCGGCCCGGTATCGGCGCGCATCGGGATCGCGCTCACGCCCATGCGCTGGAAGGCGCGCAGGTAGGACAGCATCATGCGCCGGTAGGTCGCGACCGCGGCGTCGGTGTCGGCGTCGAAGCTGTAGGCGTCCTTCATCAGGAACTCTCGCCCGCGCATCACCCCGAAGCGCGGACGCACCTCGTCGCGGAACTTCCACTGGATCTGGTAGAACACCTGCGGCAGCTCGCGATACGAGCGCACGCCCTGGCCGAACAGCTCGGTGATCATCTCCTCGTTGGTCGGGCCGTAGAGCAGGTCGCGGCCGTGCCGGTCGGCGAGGCGCAGCATCTC
>CAXTNB010000015.1:8270-9481 GCA_964245385.1 uncultured Acetobacteraceae bacterium
GTCCTGCTCCTCGCGCACGATGTCGCCGATCCGGCGCAGCACGCGCAGTCCGGCCGGCAGCCAGGCATAGATGCCCGACGCCGTCTGCCGGATCAGCCCCGCCCGCAGCATCAGCCGGTGCGAGGCGATCTGCGCGTCGGCCGGCGTCTCCTTCAGGGTGGGCAGGAAGCTGCGGGACAGGCGCATCGACGGGACCTCGGGGTGGGCGTGCGAGTGCCCGGACCCTAGAGCAAGCCGCCGAGGATCGAAAGCGGCGGCGCCGGCGCGCCCGATGCGCAGTGCTGGTCAGCGGCCGGCACGTTCTGTTCTGTTTGTGCAGTGCAAAATGATGCGCCGCACAAGTAACGCGTCCTACAAAATCGTAATGCAACGCGAAACGGCGCGTGACAAAAGCCGCGACCGCGCATAAAAAAAGCCCACGCAGCTTGGTTCCAGCGCGCGGGCCAAGTTTAGGGAGAAAACGCCAGTCACACGGCAGGAAGAGGAGAAATCCTTTTCCTGCCGTTAATGATTGCAAGTCTCGCCGGTAAAAGCCAGCCCAAACTGCATGACCGCCATGCGCGCGGCAGAATCTTTTATTCTGGACATTGCCCGCGACACGCCGGGACTCGTTACTCAGCCTGCAGCGCCAGCGCACCGTGCCGGAACGACAGCCAGTTGCTGGTGATCAGCACCTCGCAGCCCGCCCAGATCAGCAGCGACACCGCCGTGGTGATCAGCATCACCCGGCCGATCCGGGG
Source organism: uncultured Acetobacteraceae bacterium (assembly GCA_964245385.1). Lineage (GTDB taxonomy): Bacteria > Pseudomonadota > Alphaproteobacteria > Acetobacterales > Acetobacteraceae > Lichenicoccus. The sequence continues at coordinate 9,011 of CAXTNB010000015.1, forward strand.
CGCCTCCGGCAGGCCGCGATAGCCGGACACCGGATCCGGCTCCGCGCGCGGCTTCTGGCCCAGCGGCAGCACCGCGAACAGCACCGTCCACCAGATCAGCACGAACAGGATCGCCGCGGTGAACCAGTTCATCGCCGCGACGTCGACCGGCGGGTGGCGCGCGTCACCGGATCAGATCCGGATCAGGTGCACGTCGACCATCGGGCGCTTCTGCAGCTTGCGGCCCAGCGCCCGGCGCAGCGCCGTCTTGGCGGCCTCGCGCAAGCCGCCATCGTCGAGGCGGATGCCCGGCGGCAGTTCGGCCAGGGCCTGGGCGAAGCTGCTGGCCACCCGCGCGGTCTCGACGTCGTCGGGCTCCAGCAGGCCGGGCGCGCTGACCTGCGGCGAGCCCAGCACCTCGCCGACGCGGTCGACCACGACGCTGCCCAGCACGATGCCGTTGAACAGCATCTTGCGCCGCGCCGCCAGCAC
>CAXTNB010000015.1:9491-16271 GCA_964245385.1 uncultured Acetobacteraceae bacterium
AGGATGCGGTTGCCGTCCAGCGCCAGCTTGCCGACCGGCACGGTATCGACCACCTCGGCGCGGTTGCTGGACAGGCTCAGCACGTCGCCGTCCTCGAGCAGGATCGGCTCCGCTCCCTCCTCGCGGGCGAGGGCCGCGTGCGCCGCCAGGTGACGCCACTCGCCGTGCACCGGCACCGCGTAGCGCGGCCGCACCAGCCCGTACAGCCGGCGCAGGTCGTCGCGTGCCGCGTGGCCGGAGACGTGCACCATGTGGTCGGCGTCGGTCAGCACCCGCACGCCGCGACGCACCAGGTTGTCCTGCACCGCCATGATCGCCCGCTCGTTGCCGGGGATCATGCGAGAGGAGAACACCACCGTGTCGCCCTCGCCCAGCGAGATGTTCGGGTGGGTGTCGGCGGCGATCCGCGACAGCGCCGAGCGCGGCTCGCCCTGGCTGCCGGTGACGATCATCAGCAGGTTGTCGTCGGGGATATCCTGCGCGTCCTGCTCGGAGAGGAACAGCGGCACGTCGTCGAGGTAGCCGCACTCGCGCGCCGCGACCTCCAGGTTGCGCAGGGACCGGCCGACCACGACGACCGAGCGGCCCGCCGCCTCGGCCGCCATCGCGATGCTCTGCACCCGTGCCACGTTGCTGGCGAAGCAGGTCACGGCGACGCGGCCGTCGATGCCGGCGATCAGGCTGGTCAGGCTGCGACGCACCTCGACCTCGGAGCCGGACTCGCCCTCCACCAGGGCGTTGGTGCTGTCGCAGATCATCGCCAGCACCCCTTCGCGTCCGAGGGCGGCGAAGGCGTCGAGGTCGGTGGGCGGCCCGACCAGCGGGTGCGGGTCGAGCTTCCAGTCGCCGGTATGCAGCACGGTGCCGTAGCGCGTGCGCAGCACCAGCGCCTGCGCCTCCGGCACCGAGTGGGTCACGTCGATGAACTGCAGCGAGAACGGCTCCAGCGTGAAGCGGCTGCCCTGCGAGACCACGTGCAGCTCCACCCGCCCGAGCAGCCCCGCCTCGCCGAGCTTGCGACGCAGCACCGCGGCGGCGAACGGTGTCGCGTAGATCGGGCAGCCCAGCCGCGACCACAGGTGCGCCACCGCGCCGATATGGTCCTCATGCGCGTGGGTGATCACCAGCCCGACCAGCGCGTCGCGATGCTCGGCGATGAAGCTCGGGTCGGGCAGCAGGATCTCGACCTCCGGCATGTCGTTGCCGGAGAAGCCGATGCCGCAATCCACCGCGAGCCAGGCGCCGTCGCATCGGTAGAGATTGAGGTTCATGCCGATCTCGCCCGTCCCGCCCAGGGGCAGGAAAGCCAGATCGCCGTTCAACATGTCCATTCATTCGCCTTCGACTACTCGGGTTCTGTCGTTCGTTAATGTCGGTGTGGGGTTGCGCGCAGCCAAGAGCCGCAGGCCGTCCAGCGTCAGCTCGGGGTCGATCCGCTCGATGATGTCGGTGCCTTCGGAGAACAGCGGCGCCAGCCCTCCGGTCGCCACCACCTTCATGGCCACGTGGTTGCCGCGCTCGGGTGCCGCGGTCTGGACGAATTCCTGGCGGACCCGGGCGGTGATGCCCTCGATCAGGCCGATATAGCCCCAGTAGATGCCCGAGCGCATCGCCACCAGGGTGTTGCGCCCGATCACCGCGTGCGGACGGCCGATGCCGATGCGCGGCAGCCGGGCCGCCGCCTGGTGCAGCGCCTCGACCGACAGGTTGATCCCCGGCGCGATCACGCCGCCGCAGTACGTGCCCTCGGAGTCGATGACGTCGAAGGTGGTCGCGGTGCCGAAATCGATGATGATCAGCGGGCCGCCGTACTTCTGGTGCGCCGCCAGCCCGTTCAGCAGCCGGTCGACGCCGACCTCCGAGGGGTTGTCCATGTTGATGACGAAGCCCCAGTCGAGCCGTGCGGCCCCGATCAGCGGCTCGACCGCGAACCAGTCGCGGCACAGCCGGCGCAGGTGATACAGCGCCGCCGGCACCACCGTGCCGATCACCGCGCGGTCGATCTGGCCACGGTCCAGCCCGGCCAGGTTGAGCAGCGCCAGCAGCCACACCGCGTACTCGTCCGAGGTGCGCCTGGTCTCGGTGCCGATGCGCCAGGAGCCGCGCCAGCCGGCGCCGTCATGCACCGCGAAGACGATGTTGGTGTTGCCCGCATCGACGACCAGCAGCACGGCTTCAGGCTCCCGGGATGAACAGGACCTCGCCGGTGTTGATGCGCCGGATCTCGCCTCGCACGTCGAGCAGGAGGGTCCCGTCTTCCGCGATCGAGGAAAACGATCCTGTTGTCTGCCCGTCCGCGCTGCGGACCGCAAGCCTCGTCCCCGGCGGGTGGGCGCGCTCCAGCCATTCGGCGCGAAGACGGGCGCGGTCGCGCCGCTCCGCCCACCGACGGCCGAGGGCGTCGAGCAGGCGGTCGGCCATCTCGTCGGCGGACGGCGCCGCGCCAAGCTCGGCGAGGCAGGCGGCCCGCCGGTCCGGCAGCGCCGGCGCCTCGACCAGGTTGGCGCCGAAGCCGATCACCAGCCAGCCGTCTCCCTCCGGCGCGGCGCTCGCCTCGATCAGGATGCCGGCGAGCTTGCGCCCCCGCAGCGTCAGGTCGTTCGGCCACTTGAGCCGGATCGTCCGCGCGTGCGCGGCGGTGAGGCAGAACGCGTCGTGCAGGGCGAGGCCGGCGATCAGCGGCCAGGGATGGTGCTCGCGCGGACGCAGCAGCACCGACAGCGCGAGCGTCCCCGCCGTCTCGCGCCAGACCCGGCCGCGGCTGCCGCGCGGCCGCGTCTGGCGTCGGGCCTGTATCGCCAGGAATTCCGGCGCGCCGGCTTCCGCCTGGGCGATGCAGGCGTCGTTGGTCGAGGGCAGGACGTCGTGGCGCTGCAGGCGCCAGTCCGGCCGCGTCGTCACCTGAACAGGGTCGCCGCCGCCGCCTGCGCGGCACTGGTCACCGGGCCCAGCAGCAGCAGGAACAGGCCGGTCACCACGCCCATGCCGATCGAGACCACGGACACCGAGGGCATCCTGCGGTCGAAGGCAGGTGCGGCGGCGTCGACGTACATCACCCGCACCACGCGCAGGTAGTACACGGCGCCGATCACGCTGGAGACGATGCCGACGATCACCAGCCCCGGCATGCCGGCGCGCAGGGCGGCGCTGAACACCAGCAGCTTGCCGAAGAAGCCGGACAGCGGCGGCACCCCGATCATGCTGAACATGACGATCGCCATCACCAGCGCCAGCGCCGGGTCGGTGCGGCTCAGCCCGGCGAGGTCGGAGATGCGCTCGACCGCCACACCGCGCCGGCGCATCGCGACGATGGTCGCGAACGCGCCCGTGTTCATGAACAGGTAGGTGGCGAGATAGACCAGGGTGCCGCGCAGCCCGGCCGGGCTCGCGGCGGCGAGGCCGATCAGCGCGTAGCCCATGTGGCCGATCGAGGAGTACGCCATCAGCCGCTTGATGCTGGTCTGCGGGATCGCCGCCAGCGCCCCGAACAGCATCGACGCCATCGACAGGATCTCGATCAGCAGCTGCCACTGCGGCGTCACCTGGCCGAACGGCCCCGCCATCACCCGCAGCAGCAGCGCGAAGGCGGCGATCTTCGGCGCCCCGGCCATGAACGCGGTGACCGGCGCCGGCGCGCCCTGGTAGACGTCCGGCGTCCACATGTGGAACGGCACCGCCGAGATCTTGAAGGCGAGGCCGACGATGATGAACACGATGCCGATCACCAGGCCGGGCGGCACCACGGCGGAATCCGCGAGTGCCGTCTGCAGGCCGCGATACTCCATGGTGCCGGCGAAGCCGAACACCAGCGAGATGCCGTAGAGCAGCAGCCCCGAGGCGAGCGAGCCGAGCACGAAGTATTTCAGCCCGGACTCCGCCGAGCGCAGCCGGTCGCGGTCGAACGCGCACAGGATGTAGATCGCGAGCGACTGCAGCTCGAGCCCGATATACAGCGTCATCAGGTTCTCGCTCGACGCCATCACCATGGTGCCGACGGTGGCGAACAGCACCAGCACCGGGAACTCGAAGCGCGAGATGCCCTCGCGGCGGTTGTAGTCCAGCGCCAGGATCAGGCTGAGCGCGGCACCGGCGAGGCTCAGCACCTTCATGAAGCGGGCGAACGCGTCGCCCACGAAGACGCGGTGGTAGGCGACGCCGTCGCCGGCGGTCAGCACCAGCACCGCGGCCAGCGCCATGGCGGCGATGGTCAGCAGCGTGCACGGCACCGCCGGGTTGCCGGTGGTGCGCAGCACGCCGAACACCAGGATGGCGAGGCCGCAGACCGACAGCACGATCTCCGGCAGGGCGAGGGTCCAGTTCATCGGCTACCGATCAGCGGAAGATGAGAAAGGTCGACATCAGCACCACCAGGCCGATCAGCATGGTGAAGGCGTAGACCGCGATCGACCCGGTCTGGATCCGCACCGCCTGCGCCGAGCCGCCGGCGGTCAGCCGCGCCATGCCTTCCGGCACGCCCTGGATGATGCCCTCGTCGCCCACGTGCCAGAGCAGGCCGGCGAGCACGCGATAGGGGCGCACGAACACGCGGTCGTACAGCTCGTCGAAATACCACTTGTGGAGCAGGAAGCGGTGCAGTCCCGGGGCGCGACGCGCGAGTTCCGCGGGCAGCTGCGGGCGCAGCCGGTAGGCGTAGAACGCGGCGGCGACGCCGAGCAGCGACAGGATGGTGGGCACCAGGGTGAGCAGCGCCGGCATCTGCTCCATCGCGGTCAGCACGCCGTTGTTGGGGCCGTTGAAGATGGCGCCGTTCCAGAAGCCGGACTGATGCACGCCGACGAACCAGGGTGCCAGCGCCCAGCCGCCGGCGGCGGCGCCGACGGCGAGCACGATCAGCGGCAGCGTCATCACCAGCGGGCTCTCGTGCGCGCCCTGCTGCAGGCGGGCGTCGCGGGCGGGGCTGTGGAACACCACCAACAGCAGGCGCCAGCTGTACAGCGCGGTGAGGAAGGCGGTGATCGAGCCCAGCACCCAGCCGTAGAAGCCCGGAGCGGTGTGCGCCGCCCAGGTCGCGTCCAGGATCGCGTCCTTCGACCACCAGCCGGCGAAGGGCGGGATCGCGCCGAGTGCGAGCGAGCCGATCCACATCACCGCACACGTGATCGGCAGCTTGCGCGCCAGGCCGCCCATCTTGAACATGTCCTGCTCGCCGTGCAGCGCGTGGATCACCGATCCCGCCGAGAGGAACAGCAGCGCCTTGAAGAAGGCGTGCGTGGTCAGGTGGAACATGCCGGCCTGGTAGACGCCGACGCCGCAGGCCATGAACATGTAGCCGAGCTGCGAGCAGGTCGAGTAGGCGATGGTGCGCTTGATGTCGGGCTGCACCAGCCCGACGGTGGCGGCGAAGAAGCAGGTCGAGGCGCCGATCAGCACCACCAGGTCCTTGGTCACCGGCGCGGACTCGATCAGCGGCGACATACGCGCCAGCAGGAACACCCCGGCGGTGACCATGGTGGCGGCGTGGATCAGCGCCGAGACCGGCGTCGGACCCTCCATCGCGTCGGGCAGCCAGGTGTGGAAGAACAGCTGCGCGGACTTGCCCATCGCGCCGATGAACAGCAGCACCCCGATCACCTCGTAGGCGCGCATGTCGGTGCCGAACAGGTGGTAGACGGCCTGGCTGTGCGCCGGCACCAGGGCGAAGATGTTGTCGTAGCTGACGGTGCCGAACTGCACGAAGGCGAGCGCGATGCCGACCATGAAGAACAGGTCGGCGACGCGGTTGACCACGAAGGCCTTGTTGGCGGCGGCCTGGGCACTCGGCCGGTCGTACCAGTAGCCGATCAGCAGGTAGCTCGCGAGGCCCACCCCTTCCCAGCCGAAGAACAGCTGGATCAGGTTGTCCGAGCTCACCAGCATCAGCATCGCGAAGCTGAACAGCGACAGGTAGGCGAAGAAGCGCGCGACCGGGGTCTGCTCGTGGCTCATGTAGCCGACGCTGTAGATGTGGATCAGGGTGGCGACGCAGGTGACCATCGCCACCATCTCCGCCGACAGCGCATCGAAGCGCAGCGTCCAGGCGGCGTGGAAGCCGCCGGCCTGGATCCAGTCGGAGACCGGCACGGCGATGGTCGGCGAGCCTTGCGCCACGCCCTGCGCCAGGGCGGCGAGCGCGCACGCCGAGGCCAGCAGCATCAGGCCGATGCTGACCCAGCGCGCCGCCCGGTCGCCGATGACGGCGCCGAACAGGCCGGCGACGACGGCGCCGAGCAGCGGCGCGAACACGGCGGTCGCGAACAGCATACCCATCTCAGACCCTCACTCCTGCCCGCGCGACCGCGACGGGCCTAGCCGCGCATCGAGCGCGCGTCCTCGACCTCGATCGAGCCGCGGTTGCGGAAATACACCGTCACGATGGCCAGCCCGATCGCCGCCTCGGCGGCGGCGATGGTGAGCACGAACAGGGTGAACACCTCGCCCGACAGGTCGCCGAGTGCCGAGGAGAACGCGACCAAGTTGATGTTGGCCGAGAGCAGGATCAGCTCGATCGCCATCATCATGGTGATGACGTTCTTGCGGTTCAGGAAGATGCCGAACACGCCGACCACCAGCACGATCGCGCTCACCGTGAGGTAGGGCGCCAGCCCGACGCTGGCGATCCCCGGAAGTGTCCCCTGCCCCATCGCTCAGCCCCCCTCGCGATCGGCGGCCGACGGGTGCAGCACCGGTGCGCGGTCCTTGCTGCGCAGGAAGCCGCCGTTGCCGTCGGTGCCCTCGCCGCGCCGCAGGTCCATCAGCTCCAGCGTGTCCGACGGCAGGCGG